>NZ_JASCXL010000018.1:0-101633 GCF_030010595.1 Streptomyces sp. CC224B
GGCGCGGGGGGGGGGGGGGTGGGTTGGGGGGGTGGTGTCCGCGCCCGCCCGGGCGTGGGGCCCCGCCGCGGGGGGGGGGGGGGGGGGGGGGGGCCGCGGGGGCGGGCCGCGCCCCCCCCCCCCCCCACGACCGCGGCGCACCCGGCGGCGGCCCACCCGGCACGCCGGCGCCCGGACGGCGGACGGGACGGCGCCCGTCCGCCGCGGCCCGGCCGTGCCCCAGGCGGGCGCGGCCCGCCGCCCGGGGCGTCCTGCGGCACGTACCCGTTCATGACGGGCTCCTTCCGTCGCCCGCCACCGCGCGGGAGCGGGATCACGTCACTGGTCGCCCTCCACTCTTTCCGGGCGCCGGGCCGGACGCGTCGTGCGCCCGGCCGACGTGGTCCTGCATCCTTCGGCGCAGCTCCCGGGGGGCGTGCTCCGCCCCGGGGCCGGGGCCGGAGCCCGCCGAACGGTGCAGTGCCGCCCCGTTCCGGGGCCGCTCAGGCCCCCGCCGGAGCGGCCCGGCCCGGCCCGTCCGCGTGGGCCGCTCAGGCCTCCCTGCGGAACAGCCCCGCCCACAGGAAGGACTCGCCGAAGTGCGGGGAGTCCGGCGGCTCGGCGCGCATGCGGCGCAGCTCGACCTCGGTGAGACCGGTGAAGATCCGGCGCAGCGACTCGGCCGTGTACGCGAGACCGCCGTGCGGGCCGCCCTGCCGGTAGAACTCCGTGTCGGACAGCTCCGAGCCCATGCCGCCCGCGGCGAAGCAGGCCAGGACGAGGTGGCCGCCGGGAGCGAGCAGGCGGTCGAGCAGCGCGAGGTAGCTGACGCGCCGGTGCGGCGGCAGGTGGTGGAAGCAGCCCGAGTCGACGACGAGGTCGTAGGGCCCGGGCAGCGCGTCCGGGCCGAGCGCGAAGGCGTCGCCGTGGTGGAACCGGATGTCGGCACCGGCCTCGCGGGCCCGTTCGGCGGCCCACGCGAGGGCGGCCGGGGACAGGTCGACGGCGTCCACCGCGAAGCCGTGCGCGGCCAGGTGGAGCGCGTTGCGGCCCGGACCGCAGCCGAGGTCCAGGGCGCGGCCGGGGCGCAGGCGGCCGTCCTGGAGGTATCCGGCCAGGTGCTCGTCGGGCTTCGCCACGAAGAACGGCACCGGCCTCGACCGGTCGGTGTAGAACCCGTCCCACCAGTCGCCCGCGTCCGCCGTCCAGCGGTCCGCGTCCGGCGCGAACAGCCGGTCCATCAGCTCCAGCACGTCCTCGACACTGCGTATGTTCCGCTCGACCACGCGTGCGTCCCGGTCCATCCCGACCCCTTTCACGATGTGCCGTGACAGTACCGCCGAAGAGCACGAAAGCCCAGGTCAGGGCGGGTTTGGCGACCTCGTGTACGGGCCGGTGCGGGGCGTTCGCGGACACCCTGGCGGCGGCGTACGCGGACCCTCTCCGGAGCCCCGCCAGGCCCCGCGGCGGGCCGCCACGGGCCTGTTCCGGCCGCCGCCGGAGCGACTTTCCCGAAGCCGTCGGCGGCGCGGACGGCGCGGCGGGTCACGCGCCGCGCGGCACCTCCTGGCCCGCCCGGGAGAACGCCCGCCGGTAGTCGCTGGGCGAGACCCCCACGTGCTTGAGGAAGTGGTGGCGCAGGTTGTTCGCCGTGCCGAGGCCGCTGAGTTCGCCGACCTTCTCCACCGGCAGGTCGGTGGCCTCGAGCAGGCTCTGGGCGCGCGCGAGGCGCTGGTTGAGGAGCCACCGCAGCGGCGTCGTACCGGTGGCGGCCTGGAGCCGCCGGTAGAGCGTGCGCGGGCTCATCGCGGCGCGGCGCGCCAGGTCGTCGACCGTGAGCGGCCGGTCGAGGCGCTGCCGCGCCCACTCCAGGACCGGGCTCAGGCTCGCGTCGTCGGCCTCGGGCACCGAGAGGTCGATGAACTGGGCCTGTCCGCCGGGCCGGTGGGCGGGCACCACCATGCGGCGCGCGAGCTGGTTGGCCACGTGCGCGCCCAGGTCGCGGCGGACCAGGTGCAGGCACAGGTCGAGCCCCGCCGTCAGGCCGGCGCTGGTCAGCACGTCCCCCTCGTCGACGTACAGGACCGAGTCGTCGACCTCCACCTTCGGGTAGCGGGCGGCGAGTTGCCCGGTGTGCTGCCAGTGCGCGGTGGCGCGCCGGCCGTCGAGCAGGCCCGCCTCGGCCAGCGCGAAGGCGCCGTTGCACAGCGAGACCACGCGTGCGCCCGCCGCGTGCGCCCGGCGCAGCGCGTCGGTCAGGCCCTGCGGCATGGGGGCGCCCTCCTCGACGCAGGCGTCGGGCACGGAGGGCACGATGACGGTGTCCGCCCCGACGAGGTCGTCGAGGCCGTAGGGCGTGCGCACCTGGAACGCGAACGGGTGGGCGGCGTCCTGCCCCGCGGTCCCGGTGCCGCACAGCCGCAGGTCGTACCAGGGCTCGGCGAGGTCCGGCTGCGGCTTGCCGAACACCGTGCACGGGATGCTCAGTTCGTACAGGTCCCAGGAGGGGACCCCGATCTCCTCGGTGACGACCACCGCGACGGAACCAGCGCTCATCCGGGGAGGATACGGCCGCCCCGCGCCGTGGCGGGAATTTGGTGACCGGCGGCACCGGTGTCACTGTCCCGCGCCCCGGCCCGCTGCGAGGGTTCTCGTACGTGATCACCGCGGACCCCGCCGCACCGGCCGCACCCGGCGGACGTACGGCGACGCGCGACTACGAACACGATCACCGATCACCCGCCGCACCGGCCGCACCGGCCACGCGCGGCCGGGCCCACCCCGTACGACGAGAACGAACGCGTCCGGTGGACGCACGAGGAGCAAGCACACGATGAACGCTGAACGTCGCACCCCTGTCACCGTCCTCGGCCTCGGCAACATGGGCGCGGCCCTCGCCGCCGCCTTCCTGGAGCGCGGCCACGCGACCACGGTGTGGAACCGCACCGCGCACAAGGCCGAGGCGTCGGCCGCGCGCGGCGCCCGTGTGGCGGCGACCCCCGAAGAGGCGGTGGCCGCCGCCGATTTGGTCGTCGCCTGCGTCCTGGACTACGACGCGCTGCACGAGGTCGTCGACCCCGTGGCGGCGACGCTCGCGGGCCGCACCCTGGTCAACCTCACCACCGGATCGCCCGAGCAGGCCCGGGACTTCGCCGCCTGGGCCGCCGACCGCGGCATCGCGTACCTGGACGGCGCGGTCATGACCACGCCGCCCGGTGTCGGCAGCCCGGAGATGATGTTCCTCTACAGCGGTGCGCGGGAGGCCTTCGACGCCCGCGCGTCCGCGCTGGAGGCGCTCGGCGACCCGCTGTACCTCGGGGAGGACGCGGGCCTCGCCTCGCTGTACGACGTGGCCCTGCTCGGTCTGATGTGGGCGTCCTTCGGGGGCTGGCTGCACGGCACCGCGCTGGTCGGCGCGGACGGCGCGAAGGCGGCGGACTTCGGGCGGCTGGCCGTGCGCTGGCTCGGCGGCGCCGTCAGCGGGTTCATCACGCGCTACGCGGCCCAGGTGGACGACGGCCGCTACCCGGGCGACGACGCGACCGTCGACGTGCAGATCGCGGCCATCGGCCACCTCATCCACGCGGCGGCCGACCGCGGCGTCGACAACGCGCTGCCGGAGCTGCTCAAGGCGGCCATGGAGCGCACCAGTGCCGCCGGCCACGGCGCGGACAGCTTCGCGAGTGTGATCGAGGTGCTGAAGAAGCACTGAAGGCGGTCCGGGACGTCCACGGCCGCTGAGGGGCGTGACGCAGCCCCTGAAGGGAACGCGGAGCAGTCCCTGGCGGGAGCGTGAAACGGACGGTTCCGGTCCGCCGTGGGCGGGGGTGCCGCGACGGCGGGCGCGGGGGCCGACCCCTCGGCACACCCGCCCCGCCACCGCGCTGGTGTCTCAAACACCACCCCTCCCGAAAAGCGGAGAGGCTGGTGAAATGACCGATATGGGCCGAGGGTTGATCCACAAGAGACGCAGGTCACACCGCTGGTACATGAGATCTACATGTACCGGGGCCGTCTCCTACCCGAGGATGACTCGGCCGACTTCCGACTACGACGGACGTGGGCCAGGACTCCGGCCCGCAGTCTGACTTCCGGACTCGTTGCTGCCGTCACGATGGAGGGGATCCTGCCGACCCCTCCTGTCGCGCGGCGCGGTGCCGCCGGAGGTCGGCCTTGCTTGCCAAACCCGACGGGAGTCTCGTTCGCCGTGGCTACGTTCCTCTACAAACTAGGCCGTCTCGCCTTCAGACGGCGCTGGTGGATGGCACTGATATGGGTGCTGCTCTTCATCGGCGCGGGCGTCGCGGCATCGTCGGCTCCCGCACCGCCCGCCGATACGTTTTCCATGCCCGGCACGGAGTCGCAGAAGGCCTTCGACCTGCTGGACGAACGGTTCCCGCAGACCAGCGCCGACGGGGCCACGGCCCGCGTCGTGGTCCGCGCCCCCGGCGGTGAGAAGATCACCGGCGGCGAGAACAAGGCGAAGGTCGAGAAGCTCGTCGACCGCCTGGGCAAGGGCCCGAAGGTCTCCAAGGTCGACGACCCGTACAAGGCGGACGCGGTCAGCAAGGACGGCACCACCGTCTACGCCACGGTGTCGTACAAGGTCACCGGCTCCGAGCTGACGGACAAGAACAAGGACGCCCTGGTCGACATCCTCAAGGACGCCCGCAAGGACGGCCTGACCATCGAGGCCGGCGGTGACGCCGTGCCGACCGAGCAGTCCATGGGCGGCAGCGCCGAGATGATCGGCATCGCGGTTTCCGCGGTGGTCCTGATCATCACCTTCGCCTCGCTGATCGCGGCGGGCATGCCGATCCTCACCGCGCTCATCGGCGTCGGCATCGGCATCTCCTCCATCACCGCGCTCGGCAGCACCCTGGAGCTGTCCAGCACCACGTCGACGCTGGCCATGATGATCGGCCTCGCGGTCGGCATCGACTACGCCCTGTTCATCGTCTCCCGCTACCGGGCCGAACGGGCCGAGGGCCGCCTGCCGGAGGACGCGGCGGGCCGCGCCGTCGGCACCGCGGGCTCCGCGGTGGTCTTCGCCGGCCTCACCGTCGTCGTCGCCCTCTCCGGCCTCGCCGTCGTGAACATCCCGATCCTCACGAAGATGGGCCTCGCCGCGGCCGGCACGGTCGTGATCGCCGTACTGATCGCGCTCACCCTCATCCCGGCGCTGCTCGGCATCGCGCCCCGCCGCGTGCTGCGCCGCAAGGACCGCAAGAAGCCCCTCGGCGTCCCGTTCACCGACCCGAACGCCAAGCCGAAGCTCGGCACCCGCTGGGCCCGCTTCGTGCTGCGCCGCCCGCTCATCGTGCTGCTCTTCGCCGTCGTCGGCCTCGGCGCCGTGGCCTCCCCGGCCGCCAAGCTGGAACTCGGCCTGCCCGACGAGGGCACGTACGCGACCGAGACCACGCAGCGCAAGGCGTACGACATGCTGTCGGACTCCTTCGGCAAGGGCTTCAACGGCCCGCTGACGGTCGTCGTCGACAAGGACAAGGGCGCGGGCGCCGCCGCCAAGGAGGTCGGCGACGCGCTGAAGAAGTTCGACGGCATCGTCACCGTCACCCCGGCCGCGCCCAACAAGGCCGACAACACGGCGACGATGACCGCCGTGCCCAAGACCGGCCCGAGCGACGCCGACACCGAGAAGCTGGTCAAGAAGATCCGCTCGGACATCAGCGCCGTCGAGGCCAAGACCGGCTCCGAAGTCCTGATCACCGGCGCGACCGCCATGACCATCGACTTCTCGCAGACCCTCGACGACGCGCTCATCCCGTACCTGGCGCTCGTCGTCGGCCTGGCCTTCCTGCTCCTGATGCTGGTGTTCCGCTCGATCCTGGTCCCGCTGAAGGCGGCGCTCGGCTTCCTGCTCTCGGTGCTCGCGGCGCTCGGCGCGGTGGTCGCGGTCTTCCAGCAGGGCCACCTCGCCGACCTCTTCGGCGTCGACCAGCCCGGCCCGATCATGAGCATGATGCCGATCTTCATGATCGGTGTGGTGTTCGGCCTGGCCATGGACTACGAGGTGTTCCTCGTGACGCGGATGCGCGAGGCGTACGTCCACGGCGAGCGCCCGGGCGAGGCCATCGTCACCGGCTTCACCCACGGCGGACGCGTCGTCGCCGCCGCCGCGATCATCATGATCAGCGTCTTCTCCGGCTTCATCATGGAGGACGACGACATGATCAAGATGATGGGCTTCGGCCTCGCCGCCGCCGTCCTGTTCGACGCCTTCGTCGTCCGCATGGCGATCGTCCCGGCCGTCCTGGCCCTGCTCGGCAAGTCCGCCTGGTGGCTGCCGCGCTGGCTCAACGCGATCCTGCCGAACGTCGACGTGGAGGGCGAGAAGCTCTACAAGCGGCTCGCCCAGACCGGCGGCGCCCCGTACTCCGACCCGGAGCGCGAACTGCAGCACACGCGCTGACCCACCCCGGCCGGGGGCACGCCCCCGGCCCGGCGCACGGCCCGGCGGCCCGGTGACCTCTTCGGTCACCGGGCCGCCGGCGTATGCGGGCCGCCGCCCCGGCCGGGGTCAGGCCCCGGCGGCGGGCTCCCGCTCCTTGCGCGCGTCCAGGATCGCGGCGTGCGGGTGCGCCAGGTACGGCGCCCAGAAGTCGTCGCCGGGCCCGGCCCCGTCGGCCAGCCGGTGCGCCTCCCACCGCGGCGCGCCGAACCCCGCCTCGGCCAGGGCCCTCTCCAGCGAGGCGGCGGTCCAGTAGCGCGCGGTGAACGCGGCGCTGTGCTCCCCGACGGTGAACGAGAAGCCCACCGGCGCCCCGTCGTGCCGCTCGCCCACCTCCAGGCGGAAGCCGTAGCGCTCGTAGTAGTGCTCCGGGTCCGGGTGCAGCTCGGGGTGGATGGGCAGCGTCAGGAACCGCCCGCCGGGGCGCAGCGCCGCCGCCACGTCCCGGCACATCCCGACCAGCTCCTCGTACGTGGTGGCGTGCGGCAGCACGTACACGCCGAGCACGACGTCGAAGGCGCCGTGCAGGTGGTCCGGGAGCGGCCCCGTGACGTACTCGACGCCCAGGCGGTCGTCCTCCTCGCGGCGGCGGCAGTGGTCGACCATGCCCTCGGACGCGTCGAGGCCCACGACCCGCCGCGCGCCCCTGCGCGCGAGCAGCCGGGTGTACACGCCGCTGCCGCAGCCGAAGTCGAGGACGTCCAGGTGCGCGAGGTCGCCGAGGTGGCCGAGCACGGTGGGGAACTCCAGGCGCTGCCGGAACGCCATGTCCGACGACTCCTCGTATATCTGGCCGAGCTCGTCGAACTGCCTGCTGCTGCTGGTCACGTCTTCTCCTTCTGGCATCGGGTGGGGCCCATCTTCCTCAGGCCGCCCGCCGCGCCGCCAGCGCCCCGGCGCGGTCACGGCCGCGCCCGCCCTGGTCACCGGGCGGTTTGGCGTGATTCACGCGGCCGTGAACTCAACTTCGGGGCCCGGACACGCGTCCGTGCCAAGGGCTGGACGATTCCCGGGCCCGCGAGGTGCTGTCGGGCGAAGGAGGCAGGTCATGACCGGGGCCGACACGGACCGGCTCGACACGGACCGGCTCGACGTGGTGGGGCTGGACGCGCGACGCGCCCGCGACCCCCGCACCGCGGGGGCGAAGGCCGCCCACCTGGCCCGGGCGGCCAGGGCGGGGCTGCCCGTGCTGCCGGGCTTCGTGCTGGTGCCCGCCGGCCGGGCAGCCGACACCGGCGCCGAGGGGACCGGTGCCGCCGAGGGCGGGCCCGTCGGTGCCCGCGGCGGGAGCGAACTGCGCCGCGCCTGGCGGGCGTTGAGCCAGGACGGGGCGCGCCCCCTGGTCGTGCGCTCCTCCTCGGCGTACGAGGACGCGGCCGACTCCTCCCTCGCCGGGCTCTTCGAGACCGTGCTCGACGTACGCGGCTGGGGCGACTTCACGGACGCCGTACGGCGGGTGCTGCACTCGGCGCGGCGCACCCCGCGGCCGGGCGCGGACGGCGCCCCGCCCGGCGGCATGGCGGTACTCGTGCAACCCATGGTGCGCGCGGCCTTCGGCGGCGTGCTGTTCGGCGCCGACCCGATGACCGGGCGCCGCGACCGGGTCGTCGTCAGCGCCGTCGACGGCGGCCCCGACCGGCTGGTGAACGGCAGCGTGCAGGGCGTGCGCTACCACCTCACCCGGCACGGCCGGCTGCTCGACACCGAGCCGGACGAACCCCGCGACGCGCGGCTCCTCGACCGCGCCCGCCTGCTGCGGCTGCTGCGCCTCGCGCGCGACGCCGAGCGGGAGTTCGGCGGCCCGCAGGACATCGAGTTCGCCTTCGGCGCCGACGGCCGGCTGTGGCTGTTCCAGACCCGCCCCATCACCGCGATGCCCGCGCGCCCGCCGCGCCGCGCCCGGCTGCTCGGCCCGGGGCCGGTCGCCGAGACCTTCCCCGGCGTCCTGCAGCCGCTGGAGGAGGACCTGTGGCTGGTGCCCATGGCGCACGGCCTCGCGGTGGCCCTGGACGTCGCGGGCGCGGCCCCGCGCCGCCGCCTGCGCCGGCTGCCGCCGGTGACCACCGTCGACGGCCGCGCCGCCGCGGATTTGAGGCTGCTCGGCGCGGCCCCGCCGGCCCACCGCCTGCTGGGGTTCCTCAACCCGGCGCCCGCGGCGCGCCGGGCCGCGGCCGCCTGGCGGATGGGCCGGGTCCGCACCACCCTGCCGATGCTCGCGCTGGACCTGACGGCCGACGTCGACCGGTACCTGGGCGAACTGCCCGCCCCCGCCGAGATGCTGAGCGGCCAACTGCTCGCCGCCGTCTCCTGGGGGCGTACGGCGCTGTCCGCGCTGCACGCCCAGGAGTCGCTCGCCGGCGCCCTGCTCGGCCCGGGGTCGGGCGCCACGGCCGTGGGCGAGGCGCTCGCGGTGCTGTCCGAGGCGCGCGCGGGCGAGCCCGACGACGCCCGGCTCATCGCCCGCCACCCCGTCCTCCTGTCGCTCCTGCCGCCCACGCTGGGCGACCGCCCGCCGCTGCCGGAGCGCACCGGCTGGACCGGGGCGCCGCGCGGCACGGCCGTGCTGCCCGCGCGGGAGGGGCTGCGGCTGCGTGTCCGCTGGGTGCAGGAGATGCAGGCGGGCATGGTGCGGGAGATGGCCCGCCGCCTGACCGCCGTGGACCTCCTCGACGACCCGGGCCGCGTGGCCCTGCTGCGCTGGGCCGAGCTGACCGCCGCGGGCGACGGCGCGGGCCTGCCCGCCGACCTGCCCGAGCGGCTGCCGCGGCCGCAGCGCTCCGAACTGCCCGCCGCGTTCCGCCTCGCGGACGGCCGCCCGGTGGCCGAGCCGGGCCGGCGCCGGGCGGCCACCGGCGGCCAGGGCGCGGGCGGCGGCTTCGGCTCCGGCACGGCCTGGCACGGCGCTGGGGAGCGCCCCCGGTTCGCGGTCCTCGTCGTCCGGGCCCTGGACCCGGCGCTCGCCCCGCTGCTTCCCGGGCTCACCGGCCTGGTCGCCGAGACCGGCAGCGTCCTGTCCCACCTCGCGGTGCTCGCGCGGGAGTACCAGGTGCCGACGGCCGTCGGCGTCCCCGACGCCCTGGAGCGCTTCCCCGCCGGGACCCGGCTGACCGTCGACGGCTCCACCGGGGCCGTGGAAGCCGTGCGGATGGCGGCCGTCGGCGAACCGCCGGGCCCGCGCGCGCACGGCGCCGACCACACGGAGGGCATGGCGTCATGAAGTACGCGAGTTACCTCTTCGGCGGTCTGACCGCCGCCGCCGCGGCCACCTACAGCGTCGTCTACCTCACGCGTTGGGAGTGGCAGCGGGCCCTCATCTGCGGCATGCTCCTGCTGGTCATCGAGGGCCTCCTGGTGGGCACGGTGCTGCTGAGCCGCCTCAGCCGCCTGGAGCGGCAGCTCGCCGACTCCGGCCGGCGCACCGAGGAGGTGTGGCGGCGCCTCCAGGAGTCCCGCGCCGAGGAGGGCGTACGGTTCCGCTGGCTGGAGCCCGGCTCCTGTGACGGCACCCACCGCACCTACGTCTTCGTGCCGGTCCTGATGGCGGCCGGGGCCCTGCTGTCGGGCGTCGCCTGGGTCGTGCAGAAGATCTCGGCGGCCACCGTCCGGCCCGGCGCCGAGCGCCGGCTCGCCGGACGGCTCGCCCGCCTCGCCGCTCCCGCGCCGCCCGGACCGCGGGGCCGGACACCGGAGCTGGAGGACGTCGAGGCCGTGCCCCGGCCCCGGGTGCTGCGCGGTGTCGTGGTGGGCGGTGCCGTCGTGGTCGCCGGGCTGCTGCTCGCGCTCTTCGTGGAGACGCTGTCCGACGCCACGCAGACCCGGCCCGGCAAGGCCACCGGCGCCGCCGCGACCACCGTCGTCTACCGGGTGCGGGTGCACGGCACCGACGACGCGCACGCCCGGGCCCTGGCCGCCCGCGCCCTGTGGGAGAGCTGCCGCCGCTCCACGGCGGCCCTGAACGTCCACGCCCCGCTGGCCCGCCTGGACGGCGACGTCTGGGCCGGGGTGATCCGCCCGGCCCTCTCCGAGCACGACGTGATGCGGCTCCACGGCTGCCTCGCCGACGCCACGGCGCACCGCACCAGCGCGCAGGTCCTCGGCCAGGGCCAGGTGGAACAGGCCGCCCGGTGAGCGGCCCGCTGCCGGGGTGGCCAACCGGCCTGTGCACGCCGTGAGTTGAGCGTACGTCTGGGGCGCGTGAGGGCCGTGGACCGGGTCGCCGGGCCGGTGCGGCGCCGGTAGCCTGGACGGCATCCGTGTACCGTCCCCTGCCGAAGTCCGGCGTGCGGCACCGCGCGCCTGTGGTGGTGACCGCCTGTTGTCCCGTGCCCCGTCTGTCCGTGACGCCTCCGCCCGTACCGTCGCCGTCCTCACCTCGGCGGCCGCCACCGCGATCGCCGCGTGCGCGGGCGCGGGCGGCAGACTGGGGCTCCACCGGCCCGCCCCCCGCCGCACCGCGAAGCTCGTCGGCCTGTGCGTGCTCGGCTACACCGCCTTCTGGCTCACCGCGTCCCTGGGCGTCCTCGCCGTGTCCGCCTGGGCGGGGGAACGCGTCGGAGCCGAGCGGGAGTTGACCGGCGTCCGGCACTTCCAGCAGGTCGACGACCGCCTCTGGCGCGGCTCCGCGCCGACCGGGGCGGGGTACCGCGCGCTCGCCGCGCACGGCATCCGCACCGTCGTGGACCTGCGGGCCGAGGATCTGGGCGCGGCGGAGCTGGCACGGCCCGGGCGCGCGGGCCTCGACGTCGTACGGATGCCGGTCCGCGACGGGCAGACGCCCGACAGCGCGCAGGTCGACCGGTTCCTGCGCGTCGTCGCCGAGGCCGAGGGACCGGTCTTCGTGCACTGCGGCGCGGGCGTGGGGCGCACCGGCTCCATGACGGCCGCCTACCTGGTCCGCACGGGGCAGGCCACGCCGGGCCAGGCGGCCCTGCGGACCGTCGCGGTCGGCCCGCCGTCGCTCGAGCAGATCTACTACGTGCTCAGCGCCGACCGGGACGTCAGCCGCCAGCCTCCGGGCGTGGTGTCCCTGGTCAGCCGCCTGGCGGACGCGCCGCGCCGCATCAAGGCCTCGCTGTAGGCGCTCCGCCGCGCGAGGCTTCCCCGCGGGGCGGGCCGACGCGGCACCGGGGCCTCACCGCTGGGCCTGCCGCGCCGCGGAGGGGCCCGGGTCAGGCCCCCGCCCCGGCCGGCTCCTCCAGGAGCGCGGCCCGCAGCGCGGCGGCCAGCTCCTCGTCCACGCCCAGGAGTTCGGCGGCGTACCCGGGCAGGGAGCCGTACCGCTCGGCGATCCGGGCGAGGAAGAGCCGCATCACCTTCGCGGGCGCGCGCCCGTAGTCCGGCCAGACCGGCTCGCGGCCCGGGTGGGCGGCCCGCCAGTCGGCGAGGAGCCGCTCACTGGCCAGGCCGGTGAGGGCGAAGTCCTCGACGATGTCCGCCTCGGCGACCCCGCACAGGCTCAGGACCAGCGCGGCGAGCAGCCCGGTGCGGTCCTTGCCGGACGCGCAGTGGAACACCACGGGCCCCGCCCCGGCGTCGGCGATCACCTCCAGTGCCCGGCGCAGCTCCCGCACGCCGTCCTCGGCGACCTCCAGATAGCGCTCGGCGAGATAGGGCCCGGCCTGCACGTCGGGGCCCAACGCCGCCTGGTCGTAGGGGCGGTGCTCGACGCTCAGGTTGTGGTAGCCGAACGACGCGTGCTCCGGCACCCGGCCCCTGCCCTCGATCTCCCAGGGGTAGCGCAGGTCGATGACCGTGCGGACGCCGAGGCCGAGGAAGCGCTCCCAGTCGGCGTCCCGCAGCTTGCCCAGCGAGTCCGACCGGTACACCCGGCCCCACCGCACCGTACGGCCGTCCGCGGCCCGATAGCCGCCCAGGTCACGGAAGTTGTGCAGCCGCTCGAAACCAATGTGTCTGTCCACGGGCGGCAGCCTAGGCGCGGGCGCGCCCGTCGGCCGCGACGAAGATCACCGCCCGTGCCGGGCCGTCCGCGGTGCCGCCGTCTGGACACGGGGGCGGGGGCGTGCTGGGGCGCGGCGCGGTCAGCGGGCGTCCGCGCCGCCGGTCCCGCCGTCGCCGGGGGAGCGGTGCCGGTCCACGATCCCCTCGACGATCCTCAGCAGCCGCTCCCCGGTCCGGTCGATGCTGCCGTTCTGCGTGCTGACCTGCGCGCCTTCGAGGACGAACGTGATCTCTGCGGCGGCCTGTCCGGGGTCGGTGAGACCGGCCGCGGCGCACATGGCGACCAGCCTGCGGGTCTGCCGGGCCTTATGCTCCTCGATGACCCGCCGCGCGGGGTGGGAGCGGTCCGGCAGCTCGGCGAGGGAGTTGATGAACGGGCAGCCCCGGTACGACACGTCCGGCAGCCCCTCGGCGATGAAGCGGGCGAGCCCGAGGATCTGCTCCCGGGGCCGGTCGGGGTACGCGGCCTCGACCCGGTCGAAGGCGGCCTGGTACTCGGCGGCGACGATCCGCAGCCACTCCGCGACCAGGGCGTCCTTGGTCTCGAAGTGCCGGTAGATGGCCATCTTGGTGGTCTCGGCCCGCTCGGCGATCGCCTGCACGCCCACCCGCCGGATGCCCTCGCTGCGGAAGAGCTCCTCCGCCGCGTCGAGGATGCGCTCGCGGGGCGGCAGCTTCGCCACCCTGCTCGGCCTTGCGGCGGTCGATGCCATGACTGCTCCGTCACATCCGGTCGGCGGTCCCTTGCCTCCCTGCTACGGTACCAGCCAGTCTCTGGCGATACCGATCGGTATCGCCAGAGACTCGTCAGTATCGTTCGAGTGCTGGGAGGGACAGTGAGAAGTGCCGAGTACGTGCGCCACGACGCGGTCGGGCTCGCGGAGCTGGTCACCGCGGGCGAGGTGGCGCCGGCCGAACTGGAGGCGGCGGCCCACGCGGCCGCGCGGGCGGTCGACCGGCTCGGAGCCGTGGTGGAGACGTGGCCGACCGACGACCGGCCCCGCCCCGGCAGCGCGCCGCTGGCGGGAGTGCCCTTCCTCATCAAGGACATCGGCGTCACCATGGCCGGCCGGCGCACCGAGCTGGGCAGCCGTCTCGCGGCCGGCCTCGTCGCCGCCGCCGACTCCTTCCTGATGCGGCGCTTCCGCCGCGCGGGCCTGGTGACGTTCGGCCGGACCGCGACACCGGAGCTGGCGTACGACATCACGACGGAACCCGTGCTGTACGGCGCCACCCGCAACCCGTGGGACCCGGAGCGGAGCGCGGGCGGGTCCAGCGGGGGCGCGGCCGCGGCCGTGGCCGCCGGGGTCGTCCCCGTCGCCCACGGCACCGACGCCGCCGGGTCGCTCCGCATCCCCGCCGCCTGCACCGGCACCTTCGGGCTCAAGCCCACCCGCGGCCGGATCTCCATGGGCCCCGACGCCGACGAGGTCTTCCACGGCCTGGCCGTGCACGGCGCCGTCAGCCGCACGGTGCGCGACAGCGCGGTGCTGCTCGACCTGACGCGCGGCCCCGAGCCGGGCGACCCCTACACCGCCCCCGAGCCGTCCCGCCCGTACGCGGAGGAGGTCACCCGCCCCCCGGGCCCGCTGCGCGTCGGCGTCCTGGCCCAGGCGTGGGGCGGGCGGCGCACCGCCGCGCCGGTGGCCGACGCCCTCGCCCGCACCGTGGACCTGCTCGACTCCCTCGGGCACCGGGTGGCGGAGGCGAAGGTCCCCCTCGGGGCCGACTGGGAGGAGTTCGTCCTGGCCCACGCCCGGCTGTCGACGGCGAACATCGCGGCCACGGTCGACGCGCTGGCCGCCGCCCTCGGCCGGCCCGTCGACGCCTCGACCCTCGAACCGGTGACCCTGGCCGCCCACCGCGACGGGCAGCGGGTCAGCGGCCCCCAGCTCGTCGCCGCCCTCGGCCTGCGGAACCAGGTCACGCGCGCCCTGGCCCGGGCCTTCGACACGTACGACGTGCTGCTCAGCCCGACCCTGCCGGACCTGCCGCCGCCGCTGGGGACCCTGGCCGAGGGCGCGGCGGCGCTGGACGGCCTCGGCTGGACCGACCGCCTCCTCGACCGCTCGCCGTTCACCGCGGTGTTCAACGTGACGGGCATGCCCGCCATGTCCGTGCCGCTGACGGCCGATCCCGGGACGGGGCTGCCGATCGGCATGCAGTTCGCCGCCGGCCACGGGCGTGAGGACCGCCTCTTCCGCCTCGCCGGACAGCTCGAACGGGCGAGCCCGTGGGCGGACCGGACGCCCGCGGTATGGGCGGGACACCCCACGGGCGGCTGACCGGCGGCCGGGCCCTCAGCGCCCCCCGACCCGCGCCGGCTCCGCGAGCCGCGGCACCCGGTCGAGCACGATGCCGAAGTGGCGGGCGTACGCGTCGAGGACCTCGGCGTCCGAGGCGAGTTCGGTCACGTGCTTCTCGTCGCCGGTGGTGACCGTGAGCCTGTCGCCGCTGAG
The DNA here is from genome assembly GCF_030010595.1 of Streptomyces sp. CC224B. NCBI lineage: Bacteria > Bacillati > Actinomycetota > Actinomycetes > Kitasatosporales > Streptomycetaceae > Streptomyces > Streptomyces sp. CC224B. Next base: position 14,866 of record NZ_JASCXL010000018.1, read on the forward strand.
CGTGACCCGCCCGGTGCCGGTGAGCACCGTGCACACCAGCGACCGGGTGAAGTGGGACTTCGGCGAGGTGCGGTGGTACCAGGCCCCGGCGGCGAAGTCGGCGAGCGCCCGCGGCCGCGTCTCCAGCAGGTACTGCGGCCGCCCGTCCCGCAGGACGTCGAGGTCGCCGCCGGGCGCCTCGGCGATCCGGAACGTGCCGCCCGGGTCGGCCTGGTCGCCGCGCTCCGTGAAGTCCAGCGGGAAGTGGCTGTGCGTGCCGAAGCCGATGTCGGCGAGCCAGTCGCCGCCGTCGGCGGTGCGCACCCGCAGCGCCATGTGGTCGTACGGGATGCCGACCCGGTCCTCCTGGTACACGCGGGCCGGGAGCAGCCCGACGTCGTAGCCGAGGGCGGCGAGCAGGGCGGCGAAGGCGCCGTTGAGCTCGAAGCAGAACCCGCCCCGGCGGCGCTCGACGACCTTCGCGACGAGGTCCTCCTCGGTGAGGTCGACCTCCTCGCCGTCGTGGATCGAGAGGTTCTCGAACGGCACGCTCCGCAGATGGGCGAGGTGCAGCGCGCGCAGCGCCGCCGAGGTGGGCGACGCGGGCCGCTCGGCGCCGATGCGGCGCAGATAGGCGTCTGTCTGTGCGGTGTCCATGCCGCCAAGTCTCACGCACCGTGATCGCCCCGGGCCACGGCCGGGAGGCGAGACCCGCGTCGGCCCTCGGTCCTAGGCCCCGGGCCCGAGGGGCACGCGGCCGCCGCTCTCGGGAGACGGCGAGCGCAGTGGCCCGCGGGTCGATGGCATCAGGGGAACGGCTGGGGGTAGGCGAACAGCGATCCTGACAACGCCCGCCGCCCCGTCGGCGGGGTCCCGGGGAGGAACCCATGGCCGGACTCATCGCACGCCTCAAGGCTTACAGCCGTACGCCGCAGGGCCGACGGACCATCAGCTCCGCGCGCCGGGCCGCGTCCGACCCGCGCAAGCGCGCACAGGCCCGCTCGCTCCTCACCCGCCTGCGCGGGCGCCGCTGACACCGTCGCCGGCCCGCGTACGGCGGCGACCGTGCCACCCGTTCGCGGGTGACGGGGGCCGTACTCCCCGTGACGGGCCGTACGGGCGGTACGGGGCGGGTCGGCGAGCCGTACGGGCGGCTCGGCCGGGTCAATCAGGGGCAATGGGTCGCTATAGGGTGTACGTTCTGTTTCTTTTTCGCACACGACGTACCCGGAGAGTAATCCGTGACCGCAGTGATCGCCCCGTCCGCCCCGGCTGACCCGTCGGAAGCGGCCGCCCCCGCCGCCGACGCGCCCCAGGACGTACGCGATGACGCACAGGAGACCGCGCACGAGGCCGCGCGGGAGCTCGTGGCGCGCGACGCCCGCGAGTTCGGGGTGTACGCGCGCACCGGCGGGTGGGCGTTCGGGCTGAAGGTGGCGCGCAGCGTGCGCCCGGGCGGGCAGTCGGCGGCGGAGACGCCGAAGGTGTCCGCGAAGGAGTTCGGCGAGCTGGCCGGGTGCTCCGCGGAGCGCGTCATGCGCTACTACAAGGCCTGGGACCGGGCCGCCGACGACGGGCTCGTGCCGCACTTCGAGGAGCTCGCGCCGGGCCAGGAGGTCGAGCTGCCGGACGCCGACGTGTGGCTCACCTACTACGTGCCGCGCTCCAGCGCCACCTCCGCGCGCGGCACCGCGATCACCGCCGCCGCCGAGGCCGAGGGCATCCGCCCCACCAAGGCCCTGGAGGTCGCCGAGAACCCCACCGCGCTGCGCGCCGCGATCCTCGCCGACCCCTCCACCGCCCAGGCCGCCCGGTACGCGCTGCTCGACCGGCTCAAGGAGGACCCGGCCCTGCAGACGGAGCTGGCCCGGGACATCGCCCGTACCGACGACCTGAAGAAGGCCGTCGCGGGCGAGGCCAGGGCCGCCGACCGCATCGAGTACGTCCGCAAGGTCGCGGAGGAGGGCCAGGTCAGGACCCCCGCCGGACAGACCATCGACGCCCCCGCCGCGCTGCGCATGGAGGCCGAGCGGCACCTGTCCCTGATCGACGAGCTGGACGACGCCGAAGAGGCCGGCGAGTGGGCGGCGGAGGCGTACGACACCGTCAGGACCCTGGTCGCCGAGACCGTCGAGGCGGACCCCGAACTGCGCGTGCAGGAGCGCAGGACGAAGTTCTACAGCAGCCTCCAGAAGGCCACGAAGGTCTTCGAGGAGCTGACCCTCGACGACGCCGCCGACTTCGGCGACATCTACGAGGACGACATGGTCCAGCGCCTCGAAGAGCTCCAGCAGGCCATCACCACCTGCCTGACGGCACTGCGCAGGGCGTCGTCGACGGACTGACCCGGGGACCGGGCCGCGCGGGCCCGGCCGGTGTCAGTCCGCCCGGCCGGACCCCGCGGCGGCGCGCAGCGCGCCGAGGCACGCCCCCACGCACACCTCCCGCAGGTGCTCGCGCGCGTACGCCCGGTGCGTCAGCCAGTCCACGCACAGCGTGCGCACGAACACCAGCCAGCTCATCAGCGCCGCCGACACCAACTCCCGCGCCGTGCCGTCGAATTCCCCGGCGTCGAGCAGGCGGGCGCGCAGCTCGGCCAGCTCGTCGGAGATGACGGCCTGGATGACCGGGTCGCCGGCGAGGGTGCGGTTGGCCGCCAGGACCGTGTTCCGGTGGGCCTCGAAGTAGTCGAGGTGCGCGTCGAGCCCGGCGGCGAGCTGCTGTTCCAGGGGCGCGCCCGGTTCGAGCCGGGTGGCCGCCAGGAGTTGGTCCGCGGCCTGCCGGTACACCCCGGCGAACAGGTCGCGCTTGCCGGGGAAGTAGCGGTACAGCAGGGCGCGCGAGACACCGGCCCGCTCGGCGACGTCCTCCATGCGTACGTCGTCGTAGGGCCGCGCCGCGAACATCCGCGCCCCGACCTCGAGCAGGCGCTCGCGACGCTCGGCGGGGTCGAGCCGCTGGCGCGTCGTCACCCGCACACCGTACTTGACACACCTGCGCGGCCCTCCTAGCGTCCCGCTAGTAGACGAGTGTCTACTAGCGGCTGGCTACGGGTGTCTGCTGACGGCTGCGAGTCGCCGCTGGTGGCTACGAGTTGTTGCTGACGGCTGCGCGTCGCCGCTGACGGCTGCGAGTTGCCGCTCACGGCTGCGAGTGACCAACAACGGCTGGGGGTGCGGTCGCATGGCCAAGGTCAGGGTCCTGACGTCACTGGTGCTGCTCATGGGGTACGCGTGCGTGGCGATCGGCGCGTACCACCTCGTGCTCGGCACCGCCTCGGTGCCGGGGGAGGGCGCGGCCGGGGCCACGGTCGACAGCCGCGAGCGGTTCTACAACGCGGTCTTCCTCGGCTACGGCCTGGCCTGGCTGTGGGTGGCCCGGCAGCGGCCGGTCCCCGCGCGGTGGGTGCGCGGGCTCGCCGGGATCTTCCTGCTCGGGGGCGCCGGCCGACTGCTCTCCCTCGCCGTGCACGGCCCGCCCCAGTGGTTCCAGCTGGCCCTGACGGTCCTCGAACTCGCCCTGCCCCCGCTGTACTTCTGGCTCGCCGACGCGGACGAGAAGGCGGCGGCCCCGCCGGGCCCCGCGCCCCGTGTCCGGATGTGACAGGGAATCGTCATTGCGGCCACCCGGGGCCGCGGTGAGCATAGGGGCATGCCCCTTCCGCACCGGGTCGTCATCGCGGTCTTCCCCGATGTCGACCTCCTCGACGTCACCGGCCCCGCCGAGGTGTTCGCGCTGGCCGGCCGCGAGAGCGCGGGCCGCGCCGGCTACGAGGTCCGGCTCGCCGGGCCCGCCGTCGGAGCGGTCCGGACCTCGGCGGGCGTACGGCTGCTCACCGACGTGGCGTTCGACGACGTCGGCGACCAGGTGGACACCCTGCTGGTGCCCGGCGCGGTCGACATGACCGCCGAGGGGCCCGTGGCCCGCGTCGACCCCGACGTGGTGGCCTGGGTGAAGGCGACCGCCCCGCACGCCCGCCGGGTGGCGTCGGTCTGCGTGGGCGCGCACGTGCTGGCCGCGGCGGGGCTGCTCGACGGGAGGACGGCGACCACCCACTGGTCGACCGCCGCCCAGCTCGCGGCCGACCACCCGGACGTCACGGTCGACCCGGACCCCATCTTCGTCCGCGCCGACCGCGGCAGGCTGTGGACCGGGGCGGGCATCAGCGCCTGCCTGGACCTGGCCCTCGCCCTGGTCGCCGAGGACCACGGCGAACAGGCCGCCCTCGCGGTGGCCCGGCAACTGGTCGTCTACCTCAAACGGCAGGGCGGCCAGAGCCAGTTCTCCGTGCCGCTGCGCCGCTCAGGCTCCACCCGCCGCGACATCGACGAGCTGCGGCTGTGGATCGGCGACCACCTCGACGGCGACCTGTCCGCGGCGGCCCTGGCCGCCCGGATGTGCCTGAGCGAGCGGCACTTCGCCCGCGTCTTCGCCCAGGAGACGGGCACCAGCCCCGCCGCCTACGTGGAAGCCGCCCGCCTGGAGGTCGCCCGGCGCCTCCTGGAGACCACCGACGCGCCCCTCGACCAGGTCGCGGCCACCAGTGGCCTCGGCTCGGTGGAGACCCTGCACCGGGCGTTCCGCCGCCGGCTCACCACGACCCCGGCGGCCTACCGCCGCCGCTTCCGCACCGAGACCGCCTGACACCCGAGCCCCGGCGACTCTCCCGCTCATCCCTCTATTTTGTCATGCCCATATCCAGAAAGGTCCCAATGAACACCCCGCACCCGACCGCGACGCACTCGTCCGCGACGCACCCGTCCACGCCCCTGCGCGACGTGATCGGCCTGGACGGCCGCCCGCCCCGGCTGGCCGACTCCGTCCTGATCATGATCGACTTCCAGAACACGTACCGCACCGGCGTCATGGCCCTGAGGGGCGCCGACGAAGCCCTCGCGGCGGGCGCCCGGCTGCTGGGGCGCGCCCGCGCCGCGGGCACCCCGGTCGTCCACGTCGTCAACGACGGCGGGGAGGGCACCCCGTACGACATCCGCGCCCACATCGGGGCGATCATCGACGAGGTCGCCCCGGCGGACGGCGAACCCGTCGTCGTCAAGCGGTTCCCCGACGCCTTCCACGCCACCGACCTGGAGAAGACCCTGAGCGGCCTCGGTGCCGCGCCGGGCAAGGACCTCGTACTCGCCGGGTTCATGACGCACATGTGCGTGGCCTTCACCGCGCAGGGTGCCTTCCAGCACGGGTACCGCCCCACTGTCATCGCCGAGGCCACCGCCACCCGCGCCCTCCGGGCCCCGGACGGCGCGGTCCTGCCCGCGGCCGCGCTCAAGGCCGCCGCCCTGACGACGGTCACGGACCTGTTCGGCACGGTGGTCGCGGACGTCGACGCCCTCGACGCCTGAGCAGGCGGCCCCTGGGCGGGTGACAGGCGCGTCGCCCGCCCAGGGGCCGTGGCCCGGCGGCGGTCAGGCCGGTCCGAGCTGCCGCTCCGCCGCCGTCACGGTCTGGTCCAGGAGCACCGCGATCGTCATCGGGCCGACGCCGCCCGGGACCGGGGTGATGAGGCGGGCGCGGTGCAGGGCGCCGTCGAAGTCGACGTCGCCGATGTTGCCCGGGTTGTACCCGGCGTCGATCACCACCGCGCCCGGCTTGACGTCCTCGCCGCGGATCAGCCGCGGGCGGCCCACGGCCGCCACGACGACGTCGGCCTCACGGACGTGCGCCGACAGGTCCGCGGTGCGCGAGTGGCAGTACGTCACCGTGGCGTCCCGGGCGAGCAGCAGCATCCCGGCGGGCTTGCCGAGGATCGCGCTGCGGCCGACCACGGCGGCGCGCTTCCCGGCGAGGTCCACGTCGTACGCGTCGAGGAGGCGCATGATCCCGCCCGGGGTGCAGGACACGAAGCCGGGCCGGCCGAAGCTCATCGCCGCGAACGAGCTGAGCGTGACGCCGTCGACGTCCTTCTCCGGCGCGATGGCCTCGAACGCCGCCCGCTCGTCGATGTGGTCCCCGACCGGGTGCTGGAGCAGGATGCCGTGCACCGTCGGGTCCTCGGAGAGCGCGCGCAGGGTGCCGACGAGCTCTTCGGTCGTGGTCGCGGCGGGCAGCGCGAGGTGCCGCGAGACGATCCCGGCCTTGGTGCAGCGGTTCCGCTTCATCCGTACGTACGTGACCGACGCGGGGTCCTCACCCACGAGCACGGTCGCCAGGCAGGGGGCGCTGCCCGTGCGCCGGGCGACCTCGGCCGCGCGGGCCGCGGTCTCCTCGGCGACGCGCCGTGCGAGCGCGGTGCCGTCCATGAGCTGGGCGGGAACGGTCGTGGTGGTGGGGGACATGGCCGCCTCCAGGCGTGGTTGACCACTCGCCCAGGCGCACGGCATCGACATCTGCGTCAGGCCGCTCCCCGGTGGTGCTCCACCCCAGCGCCAGTCACGGCCCGCGGCCACTGTAGTCGAACGGGGGCGGCGGCCCGCCGGCGAGCCCCGCCCCGGTCCGTCAGGCCCGGCAGAGGCAGAAGGGGTGCCCCGCCGGGTCCGCGTACACGCGGAACCCGCGCTGCCCGTCCTTGTCGTCCAGGTCCAGCGGCATGGCGCCCAGCGCCAGGGCCTCGCTCTCCGCCTCCGCCATGTCCTCGACGGTGAGGTCCAGGTGGAGCTGCTGGGAGTTGGCGTCGGCGCGCGGCCACTGCGGCGGGCGGTGGTCCGGGGCGCGCTGGAAGGCCACGCGGTTGCCGTCCGGCGTGTACAGGTCGTACCAGTTGTCGTCGTACTTCTCCACGGTGCCGCCGAGGAGCGCCTTGTAGAAGCCGGCGAGGGCGGGCGGATCGGGGCAGTCCAGAGCGACGAGACAGTATCGGGCTACAGGCATTGGCGTTCTCCTCGTCCAGGTCCACACACGGTCGTGGCGCGCCTCGGCGGCCACCGGGCCACGGGTGCCCGCGCGCGCCGCCCGCATACCAGGGCACCGGTACGGCAGAGGCACGCACTCCGTGCGAACCGCCACCGGGCAGCCGAACGGCGGCCGGACAGGCACTTTTCCACGCGGGGCGGCCGCACAGGGCCCGCCGCACCCTGTCCGCGTGTCGGCGGCAGCCGCACGCGTCCCGTGTGACACGCCATGGCCGCCATCCCCCGACGGACGACGGCGCGCCGTCCCGGCGAACCGGTGGCTCCGCCGGGTCCCCGCGGCGACAGTGGGCACGTGACCGCGGACCCCGTCACCCTCGTCCCCTTCGCCCCGGAGCACGCCCCGGCCGTGGCTGCCTGGGCGCGGTCCGTCGTCGAGGCCGTGCTGTGGTGCGGGGAGTACCGGTACCCGGTGACCGGCCGCGCCGTTGCCGGCTGGTGCCGGGGGAGCGGGGTGCGGGCCCGCCTGCTCGTTGCCGGTGGTCGGCCCGTCGGGTACGGGGAGCTGTGGCCGGACGAGGCGGAGGACGAGGTCGAGCCGGCCCGGATCATCGTGGCCCCGCGGGAGCGCGGCCGCGGCCTGGGCCGGACCCTGGTGCGTGCCCTGTTCGCCGAGGCGCGGGGGACCGGCCTGCGCGCGGCGTTCCTGCGCGTGCACCCGGCCAACACCCCCGCCCTGGCCTGCTCTCCGGGCAGCGGGCTTCACCCCGGTGGCCGCCGAGGGCGCCGCCCTCTGAAGCGCGCGGCAGCCGGTCGCCTATGTCTGGCTGTACCGCCCGCTGAGGTCCGGCACGGCACCCGGCTGAGGCGGGGGCGGCCCCCGTGAGCCGAAGAGGAGACGTGTGGGCAGGCCGATCCAGTCGGCGGCCGCGTCGATGGACGAGTACGTCGTTGCCGACGAGGACGGCGACTTCGGCCGGGCCGGGCCGGGTCCGGCGAGGACACGCACGCGTTCCTCCTGTACCTTGCCGCCGCCGTGGTCGGCGGCGGCCCCCGTCTTCCCGGCCGGGCTGAGCCTGGAACGGCCAGCGCCGCCGCGCCGCCGGGACGGCGTACGCGCGTCACCGCGGCCGCGGCTGTGGCGCCCGCCGGGTTCAGGCCCCGTCCGGGTCCGGCAGCAGCTCGCGCAGCAGTTCCTCGAACTCGTCGGGCGTGGGGGGCTTGTCGGCCAGGAGGGCCTGGAGCAGCAGCCCGTCGTAGGCCTGGGTGAAGAGCTTCACGCGCAGCGGCTCGTCGGTGAACTGCCGGGCGAACGCGGCGAGCGCCTCCGTCCAGCGCCGGGTCGCCGCCCGCTGCTCGGGGCGGCGCGCCGCCAGCAGGAACAGCTCGAACTCCGCGAGCAGGTGCCCGGGCGGGCTGAGGATCTCCGCCATCAGCAGGGCGAGCGACCGGCGCTTGTCGACCCCGTCGCCCGGCGCGTTCACCAGCGCCTCGATGCGCGCGGAGTCCTCCTCCATGCACTGCGTGAGCGCCGCCGTCAGGAGCGCGTCGATGCTGCTGAAGTAGTACGTCGTGGCGGTCGTGGGCAGCTCCGCCTCCCGGGCCACCGTGCGGTGCGTGACGCCCGCGGCGCCGTCGCGCGCGATGACGCGCACGGTGGCCTCGATCAGCGCCCGGCGACGGCGCTCGCCCTTGGCGCGGCGGCCGTCGGTGACCGGCTGGGCGACCGGCTCGGTGGCCGGGCCGGTGGCCGGGCCGGTGGTCTTGCCGGCCGGCTCGGTGCTCGGCCCGGCGGCTTCGACGGTCGGCTCGGTGCTCGGCCCGGTGGTCGGCTCGTTCAGGGTGACTCTCCCGCGGTCGTGCGCGCGCCCTCCACCGGCCGTGCCGCCTGTCGTGTACGCGCGCCGTTTCCTTCGACGGTACCCCGTCGGCACGGGGCCCCGGCGGCCCCGGCCGGGAGGCGGCCGCACCTCGGAGACGGGAGCCGTCGGTCCGGTCGTCCCCGGCGGGCGGCGGCCCCCGTCAGGTGGCCTTCGGCGGGACGAGGCCGCGCTCGGCGCCGAGCCGGGTGGTGGTGTCGGCGTAGAGGGTGACCTCGCCGTCGCTCCAGCGCACGATCAGGTCGTCGGCCCGGCCGCCCGCGGTGTGGGCGCCCGCCGTCATCACCGCGGCGTGCTTCCACAGGGCGTCGGAACCGGGCAGCCGGATCGTCCGACCGAGGCCGCCGGTGCCGACGTCCTGGTGGAGCGTGCGCCTGCCGTCGGACCAGCGGACCATGAGGTCCCAGCGGCCGGAGCCGGTGAAGTCCCCGCTCGTGAGCAGGGTGGCGCGCTTCCAGTCCGCGCCGGGCTTCTTCAGCCGGGTCTCCTTCTTCTTGGGGAACCCGCCGCCGTCCACGTCGCGGTGGAGGGTGACCTCGCCGTCGCTCCAGCGGACCACCACGTCGTCGGCCCGCGCGTTGCCGGTGAAGCGGCCCGCGGTGATCTGGGCGGCGTGCTTCCAGACGGACCCGGCCTTGGCGAGCCTGGTCTCCCTGCCGAGGCCCGCGGCGGACACGTCGCGGTACAGCGTGACCTCGCCGTCGGACCAGCGCACCAGCAGACCGGCACGGCCGGTTCCGGTGACGTCGCCGGCGGTGAGCGTCGTGGCGTGCTTCCAGGTGCCGTTGGGCGCCTTCAGGCGCCGCCCGCCGGTGAAGCCGCCCTTGCCGTCGCCGGTGTGCAGGGTGACCTCGCCGCTGTTCCACACCACCAGCAGGTCTGCCGTGCCGTCGCCGGTGTAGTCGCCGGAGGCCAACTGCCGGGCGTTCTGCCAGGTCTCGCCGGTGCCGAGCGTGTAGGGGAGCGGTGGCCGCACGACGGCGGCGACGTCGTGCACGGCGTCGTCGTAGAGCTTGAACACCTCGTCGTCGAAGAGCGGTGCGTACGAGACGGCGCTGCTGGGGCCGCCGCCGCCCACGCCGCCGATGGTGCCGACGACCCGGCCGGTACCGGTCCGCTCGTCGAAGTCCAGCAGCCATGGGCCGCCGGAGGTGCCGCCGTGCAGGCCGCCGCACTCCATGCGCAGTTGCCGGTAGCCGGGCAGCCGGGTCGTCCCGGCCCGGCACATGACCGCCTGGTCCTTGGCGTCGTACTGGGCCTTCGGGTAGCCGATGACGGTCACCCGTACCCGGTAACCGGGCGTGCGGGCCAGGGTGTTGGCGCCGGTGACCTGTTCGAGCTGCCGCCCGGCCCGGTCCGGCTTGACGGTCGCGAAGCCGAAGTCCAGGTCGGAGCCGGGGCCGGTGGCCGTGTGCCGGGGGTCCTTGAAGAACCGGTCGACCGCCCAGACGCCGTACGGCTGGGACGCCGCGGGCGTGCCCGTGCGGTACCGCGGCACGAAGGCGTGCTTCTTGCCGGGCCCGCAGTGCCCCGCGGTGAGCATGAGGTTGCCCTGGGGGCTGTGCACGACGCTGGCGGTGCAACTGTGCGCCTTCATACCGCTGTCGACGTAGTACAGGACACCGACGGTCTTGGTGCCCTTGTAGTACGTCGCTGAGGGCGCGCGGGAGGCGAGCGCCCGGGGGGCGGGGGCGGAGGCGGGCGGTCCGGCGGAGGGCGGCGGTGTCGCCGACTCCATGCGCCGCGAGGTCCAGAACTCCTCGGCGTCCTCGGCCGTCCAGCCGCTGCCGCTCCTGGCCGGGGCGGAGGTCGCGGCACCGCGGCCCGGCCCGTCGGGCTCGGCCGTGGTGCCCGGCCCGCCGGGCGGTGGTGCCGCGGAGGCGGTGTGCGCGGAGACGACGAGGACGACGCCCGCCCCGACGGCGACGGCCCGGGACCAACGAGATGTGCGCACAACTGCCCTTCGTGACGTGGGAGGTTCGGCGGGCGCCGGTGAACGGCGGGCGCCGACGGGCGCGGTGGCCGGAATACGCTTCCGGCCGACCGCCCCGGAACCGGCGATCATCCTATGTCACGCGTTATGTGCCGCTATGGGCGGTGGCCGTTGGGCTGTACGTCCCCCTGGTTACAGGTTGTCTCCCCAGCCGCCCTGGATCATCGTCTGGAACGCCCAGGTGCCGTTCCGCTTGAGCAGGATGTCGGCGTACCGGAGTTGCTGGGTGTGGCCGTCCGCCGTCATGACGGAGTCGGTGAAGACGACGGCCATGGACGCCGACAGGAACACCGGGGTCCGGGTGGACTCGAAGGTGATGTCCTGGCTGCCGTCGCCCATCACGTGGGTCATGGTCTCGACGAACTGCCGCCGGTCCCACTGCGCCGAACGGCCGTCGCCCGCGGAGTCGTCGCTCACGAGGTTGAGCGGGAACACCGCCATGTCCGCCATGCGCTCCACGTCCCGCTTGCCGCTGGCGGCGTCGTACTCGGCGAACCAGGCGTCCAGGCTCGCGCGGTCCTCGGCGGTCGGGGTGTAGCCGGTGTCGGGCAGGTGCGTCATGCAGTTTCCTTCGCGGTTGGCTGGCTGGTCAGTCGGTCAGTCGGTCAGTCGGTCGGTCGAAGGGTCGCGCGTGGTGGTCGCGCTCGGCGCCCTGTCGTCTCCATAGTCAAACTTGACTACGCGAGGAAACGTATACCGTTCCGCCAGTCTAGTCAAACTTGAATAATGACTTCACCCTGTGATCCGCGTCATACAGGGCGAGCCTCTGACGTGCGGCGTCGCCTCACGGCCCGTGGCAGGGTGGCCCCATGACCATCGACGTCCGCCCGGCCTCGGTCTTCGAGGACGTTCGCGCCGTGCTCGGCCCCAAGTCGCCCACGGCGAACGTCTGCTGGTGCCTCAGCTACCGGATCCCGGCCAAGCTCAACAACCAGCTCCGCGGGCCGGACCGCGCAGCGTACGTGGCCGGACTGTGCGGGGCGGGCACCGCGCCGGGGGTGCTCGCCTATGACGGGGACGAGCCGGTCGGCTGGGCCGCCGTGGCGCCGCGCGCGGACACCTCCTTCGCGCGCAGCCGCACGATCCCGCGCGTCGACGATCTGCCGGTCTGGTCCCTGTGGTGCGTCCGGGTGCGTCCCGGTCACCGCAAGAAGGGCCTCTCCCACGCGCTCATCGCCGGCGCCGTCGCCTTCGCCCGCGACCACGGCGCGCCGGCGGTCGAGGCGTATCCCCTGGACAGCGGCGACGCCAGGGTCGACCTCACCATGGCCTACGCCGGACTCCGGAAGAACTTCGAGCGCGCCGGCTTCGTCCACGCCGCCGACACCACCTCGGTGCTGGCCGGGCACCCCCGCGTCCTGATGCGCTTCGACCTGCGCTGAGGCGGCGTCGCGAGCCGTCTCTCCCAGCAGCGCGGGGGGGGGGGGCACTCGTCCTCCAGTGTGCGGGGGCGCTCGTCCTCTCAGGTGTGCGGACGCTACTCGGTGCGCAGCGCCGTGGCCGTACGCGCCTTGGCCGCCCACCCGGCCGGGAGCAGCGCGCCCAGCACCGCGATCACGACCCCGCCGAGGACCAGCAGGAGCAACAGGCCAGGCTCGTACACGTCGATGACCGGCGGCGGCAGACGGGTGCCCGCGGCGTGCCCCATCACCGGCATGACGAGGCCGTGCAGGACGTACCCCACCGGTACGCCGATCAGCCCGCCGAGCACGCCGATCGCGGTCACGGAGGAGAGCACGAGGCTCATGACCCCTCGTGGCGACATGCCGACCGCCTTGCACACGCCCAGGTCGTGGACGCGTTCCCGGGTGTCGAGGACCACGGAGTTCAGGACGCCGAGACCGGCCACGGAGACCAGCATCAGGGTGAGCAGCACCGCCATCGCGGACATGATGAGGATGACGCCGTCCTGCCCCGAGGGAGCGCCGGTCGTGGCGTCGCCGCCCAGCGGCCGGATGACGGAGGCGACCTTCCGGGCGTACTCGTCGGCGGAGACGCCGGACTCCGTCTCGACGAGGAAGGTACTGGGCTCGGCCGACGGGAAGGCGGCCATGTCGGCGTGGATCTCCAGGTCGCTGCCCGAGGTGTCGAAGGACTCGCCCACGATCCGCAGGCGCGCGGTGTCCTTCCCGTAGGTCACCCGCACCGTGTCACCGATCGTGGCGCTGGTCCGTTCCAGGAAGCGCGTGGGGACCACGACCTGTCCCGCGCCGGTGATCCAGTGCCCGGCGATCATCTCGTAGCTGCCGGAGCGCGCGTCGCCCTCGTAGAGGCTCGCCCGCACCGAGCCGGAGATCCCGGCCACGGCGACCTCGGTCCGGGTCTTGCCGTAGTACGACGCGGTGCCCGCCTGCGCGGTGATGGCGGAGCGCACCCTCGCCGGGTCGGCGGCCTTCGGCGGGGACGGGCTCGCCGTACCGCCGCCCGCGGGGCTCGCCCCGCCGCCCCCCGCGGGCGGAGGGGGAGGGGGAGCGACGTCGACCGGCTTGGTGGTCGTGACGGTGACCGCGGCACGGCTCTCGGGGTCCTGCGAGGCGCCGATCGCGGTGAGGGACGAGGTCAGGCCCAGGGCGAAGGTGGCCGCGACGGTGCCGAACGCCACCGCGAGCAGCATGGCGAGGCTGCGGACCGGGTGGGTGAAGGGGGCGGCGAGGCCGTAGGCCACCGGCCGCGGCAGCGGCAGCAGCCCCGTCACGCGGTGCGCCCACCGGCCGCGCCCCGTGCGCGGTGACCGGCCGAGCGCGAGGGCGTCGACCGTGCGCAGTCTCCCGGCCCGCAGCGCGGGGACCAGCGCCGCGAGCCCCACGACGACCAGGGCGGCGGCCGGCACCGTGACGTCCACCCACCAGGCCACCGACAGCGAGACGGTGCCGTACATCGCCTCGGTGTCCGAGAGCAGCGGCACTGCCAGGACGTTCCCCAGGACGACCCCCAGGGCGATGCCGGCACCGGCCGGAACCAGGGCCTGGGCCACATGGGCGCGGACGACCTCGCGCGGGGTGAAGCCGACGGCCTTGAGTATGCCGATCCTGCGCAGGCCGGTGCCGACCGCGCCGCTGATCACGCTGCTGACGATGATCACGGACATCGCGATGCCGAGCACGCCTAAGGCCGTCACGAAGGGCACGGTCGCCGCCGCTCCCTGGTCGGCGGCGCGTTTGGTGTCCAGCCAGGACCGGGTCCCCAGCAGCGCCTTGGGGCCCACGGCGGCTGCCAGTTCCTTCCGGCCGGTGCGGATCTGCTCCTTCGTGCGCGCGGAGTCGAAGCGGTAGAGCATCTGACGGGTGACCGGGCCGCCCTCCGACGCCAGCGCCTCGACCTGTGCGGGAGCCGCCCAGGCGTCGGCGGTCTCGCTGACCGACACGGCGAAGCCGACGACCGAGAGGTCCGGGGCGCTCGGGGCGCCCGGGGCCCTCAGGGTGGTGCCGATCCCGACGCCCGGCCCCTCGAACGACGTGGCGAGCACGATCTCGCCCGGTTTCCGCGCCCACCGCCCGGACTTCAGCTCGACGCGGTCCACGTCGCCGTCCGGTCCGGACCGCCCGACCAGGGTCAGCGTCGGCATGCGGAAGCCCGCCGGGTCCACCGGGCGGAACACCGTGGACGGGTACGGCCCCGCGCTCGCGGTGACACCGGCCAGCTTCCCGGTCTCCGCCACCCGCGCCGCACTCGCCTCGGCCGGGTCGAAGTGGGCGGTGATGTGCGCGCCCCGCTGCTTCGCGAAGGCGTGGTCGAAGGGCGCGTCCGCGGCGACCATGAGCGACCCGGCGACCACGGCCGACGCCACGGCCATCATCGTGGCCAGGGCGATCACCACTGTCTGCACCCGCCGCCGGCGCACGCCGGAGCGCACGACCCGGCCCGTCGCGCCGGTGCCGAACGGGCTCATCGGAGGGCCCGCGCGTACGAGTCGCGAGCGACGCGGCCGTCGACCAGGTGCAGGGTGCGGCTCGCGCACGCCTCCGCCAGAGCCGGGTCGTGCGTCACCAGCACGATGGTCTGCCCGGCGCGGTGCAGGTCCGTCAGCAGGTCGCGGACGACGCGGCCCGAGGCGGTGTCGAGCGCGCCGGTGGGCTCGTCGGCGAGCAGCACCGCGGGCCAGTTGACCAACGCCCGGGCTATCGCGACCCGTTGGCGTTCGCCACCGGACAGCCGGCCCGGGTAGGCGTGTGCGTGCTGCTGGATGCCCAGCATCTCCATGAGCTCACCCGCGCGGGCCGCGGCCTTGCGCCGGCCGGCCCCGGTCAGCTGGGCCGGGAGCCGGATGTTGTCGGCGACGGTGAGGTCGTCGAGGAGGTGGAAGAACTGGAAGGCCATGCCGATGTGCTCGCGACGGAACGTGGCGAGGGCGTGCTCGCTCAACCGGTCGATCCGTCGCCCGGCCACGGTCACGGCGCCCTGGGTCGGCCTGTCCAGGCCGGCGAGGAGGTTCAGCAGCGTGGACTTGCCGCTGCCGGAAGGGCCCGTCACGGCGAGGGCCTCCCCCTGGGCGACGCCGAGCGTGAGCGGTCCGAGCACCGGTGCGCCGCCGCTGTCGTAACGCTTCGTCACGCCTTCCAGTTCGATCACGTGATGCATACGAGGTGTCCGTCCTTGCGGTCGAGGCAGGCGGGTGCCGTTGCGGTCCTGCGACCGTAGGGGCGCCGCTCCCGGGCCACATCGGCCGCGGAACCACCATCAGGCCCTCCCCGAGGAGGACCTGTCGCGGAGTCCTACCCGAGGAGGAGGCCCCCGGGGTGAGGCCCCTGGCCGGGCAGGCGGACGCGGGCCGGGCGCGGAGCACAGCACAATGCACGGATGGAGACGGAAGGCCGGCGCGGCCGGAGGCGGCAACTCGCCGACGCCTTGCGCCCGGAGGCGAGGCCCGCCCCGCTGTCCCGGCGAGCGGTGCGCGCCGATGTGGTGCTGGCGGTCGTCCTGACCGCCGTCGCCCTGTTCGTGGCGGTGCGCTACCCCGGTGACGGGCCGGTGCACGGCAACCCCCCTGCGGTGGACGCCGGGACCGGGGTCCCGGCCCCGCCCCCGCCGCCCGGCCCGGGTCAGGGGCCCGTGGAGGAAGAGCCCTCCGCCGTGCCCTGGGCCCTGGTCGTCCTGTCGACGCTGCCGCTGGCGGGCCGGCGCCGGTATCCGCTGGCGTCGTTCGCGGTGGTGCTGGCCGCGGCACTGGCCATCGGCGCCTCCGCCTCCTGGATCACCGTCCTGGCCTGTGTCATCGGTGCCTACAGCGCCGTCGTGCACAGCCGTTACCGGACAGCGGCGATCGCCGTCCTGGTGGTCGCCGCCGCGCTGTCCGGGGTCGCCTTCCGCAACGCGGACCCCATGCTTCCCGGGTGGTCCAGCCCGGGGTTCGTGCTCCTGGTGGCGGGGATGCTGGCCAGCCTCGTGCGCTTCCTGCAACTGCGGCTGGCCACCAGCCGGGAGCGGGTGGCGGCACTGCAGGCCGCTCAGGAGGAGGCCACGCGCCGCGCGGTCGAGGAGGAGCGCGCCCGCATCGCCGCGGAGCTGCACGACGTCGTGACCCACAATGTGAGCGTGATGGTGATCCAGGCCGGCGCGGCCCGCACAGTGATGGACAGAGCCCCCGAGCAGTCGAAGGAGGCGCTGCTGGCCGTCGAGGCGGGCGGCCGGGCCGCCATGGCCGAACTCCGCCACGTGATGGGCCTGTTGGCCGCGCCCGACCACGAGAGGGCCGACGGCCTCGAACCCCAGCCCGGGCTCGCGCAGCTCGACGCGCTCACCGCACGCGTGCGCGCCGCCGGTACGCCCGTGAGCGTCCGGGTGTCGCTGCCGCCGGACCCGCTGCCGCCGGGGGTGGACCTCGCGGCGTACCGCGTCGTACAGGAGGCGCTGACCAACACGATCAAGCACGCGCGCGGCGCCCGGGCGTCCGTCACCGTCGGTTCCACCGGTGACTGTCTGGAGATCGAGGTCACGGACACCGGCGGCGCCACGGACCGCCCGCCGGTGGAGGGCAACGGCCGCGGCCTCATGGGGCTGCGCGAGCGGCTGGCCGTCTACGGGGGCGAGCTGACGGCCGGACCGGCGCCGGACGGCGGCTACCGGGTGGCGGCCCGCATCCCGCGGAGCGCCGTATGAGCGCGGACCGGACACCTCTGCGCGCCGTGATAGCCGACGACCAGGCCCTCGTACGCACCGGTTTCACGATGATCCTGGCCGCGGACGGCATCGAGGTGGCGGCCGAGGCCGCCGACGGGGCCGAGGCCGTGGCGGCGGTCCGCCGTACGCGCCCCGACGTCGTCCTCATGGACATCCGGATGCCGGAGATGGACGGCATCGAGGCCACCAGGCGCATCACCGGCGACACCGGCCCCGAGGGCACGCGGGTCGTCATCCTCACCACGTACGACCTCGACCACTATGTCTACGCGGCGCTCACCGCCGGCGCCAGCGGCTTCCTGCTCAAGGACGTCAGCCCCGAGCATCTGGTCTCCGCCCTGCGCCTGGTGCAGACCGGCGACGCCCTCCTCGCGCCCGCGATCACCCGCCGGCTGATCGAGCGCTTCGCCCGTCGCGACGCACCGCGGACCGCCGCCCCGCATCGCGACCTGTCCGTCCTGACCCCGCGCGAACTCGAGGTGCTCCGCCTGCTCGCGACGGGCCTCAGCAACGCCGAACTCGCCTCCCGGCTGTTCCTCAGCCCGACCACGGTCAAGAGCCACGTCGGCCGCATCCTGGCGAAGCTGGACCTCCGCGACCGCGTCCAGGCCGTCGTCCTCGCGTACGAGACCGGGCTGGTCGCCCCGGGCGGGGAAGCCTAGGCGGACACGGCGGCAGGGGCCGGGCGGACCCGGAACCCGGTGCCGGGAGGCCGGCAGGGAGGGCTCATGGCGGAGACCCGGCGGGGGTGGCTCATGGCGGGACACGGCAGGGGCGGCTCATGGCAGGGACCCGGCAGGGGGGATCCTGGCGGGCGCCGCAAAAAAGTGGGACGATGGTCCCGGTTGTTGCCCCGGGGTGTGCGCGGCCGGGTGCCGACGCATGCCCGCGCGGGCCGAGGCCGCTCCCACGACAGGACAGGCAATGGCACACGCATACCGCGAGATCTTCTCCGCCCCCGGCACGAAGGCCTTCAGCTCCGCGGGCCTCGTCGCCCGTCTCCCCCTGCCCCTGACCCACATGGGCATCCTGACGATGCTGTCCGAGACGACCGGTGAGTACGCGCTGGCCGGGCTGGTCGCCGGCACCTTCACCTTCTCCATGGCCTTCCTCGGGCCGCAGGTCTCCAAGGCGGTGGACCGGCGCGGGCAGAGCCGGGTGCTGCCCGTCGCCACGGGCGTCAGCGTGCTCGGGCTCGCGGGCCTGCTGCTCTGCGCCACCGTCGACGCGCCCAGGTGGACGCTGTTCCTCCTCGCGCTGCTGTCCGGCCTGATGCCGAGCATGAGCGCGATGGTCAGGGCCCGCTGGACCGAGATCTACCGGGGCACGCCGCGGCTGAACACCGCGTACTCCATGGAGTCCGTCGTCGACGAGCTGACGTACGTCGTCGGCCCGGCGCTCGCCGTGGTGCTCTCCACCGCGCTGTTCCCGCAGGCCGCGCCCATGGCGGCGGGGCTGCTGCTGGTCGTCGGGGTCGCGCTGTTCGTCCCGCAGAAGAGCACCGAGCCGCCGGTCAGGCCGCGCGCCGGCGCGGGCGGCGGGTCCTCGGTGATCCTCTCGCCGCCCGTCCTCGTGCTCGCGCTCGTCCTGCTGTGCGGCGGCGCGGTCCCCGGCATGGTCGACACCATGGGCCTCGCCTTCGCCGAGCGCGCGGGCGACAAGCCGCTCGCGGGTCTCGTCTTCGCCGTGTACGCGATCGGTTCGGGCCTCTCGGGTCTGCTGTTCGGCGCCCGGCACGTGAGCGTGCCGCTGCCGCGGCTGCTGCTGATCGGTGTGGGCGGAACGGCCCTGACGACGCTTCCGTTCCTGCTCGTGGACGGCGTAGGCGGGATGGTCGCGGTGGTGTTCCTCGCGGGCGTCTTCTTCGCCCCGACCATGGTCGTGGTCATGAGCATCGTCGAGCGCGTGACGCCGGAGCGCCACCTCACCGAGGCCATGACCTGGATGATCGCGGGCCTGCAGAGCGGCGTCGCGCTCGGCGCGGCCGTCACCGGCGTCGTCCACGACCACCTCGGCACCACCGCGGGCGTCTCGGTGGCGGTCGTCGCCGGAGCCCTCGCGCTCACCCTCGCGCTGTGCGCCCTGCCGATGCTGCGGGCGCGCCTGGCGCGGACGGCGGCGGGGGCGGCGGCAGCGGGGGCCCCGGAGCCGAAGGCGCCTGCCGTGGACGTGTGCTGTGGAGGGTGACGCGATGGCGTCGCGGGCGGGCGGCACGGAGCGCGGGCTGCGGGCCGACGGTCGGCCGCGGCCGGGGGGCCGCCGCCCGGATGACAGGCCGGATGTCCGCCCGGGTGATCGCTCGGACGACCGGCTTGGACGACCGCCCGCATGACCGCCCAGATGATCGGGCGTCACCGGTCCGTCCGGTGCCGGACTGCCGGGGAAGTGTCCCGTTCAGGCCCGCCGGGGGAGTGCCCCGTTCGGGCCCGCCAGGGAGTGCCCGGCCGCCGGCCCGCCGGGCAGTGCACCGTCTAGGCGCCGAGGTGGGCCGCCAGCCGGTCCAGGAAGACGCGCTGGCCCGCCACGAGCTTGTCGCGCGCGCGGTCCGGCGGCAGCCAGGCCACCTTGTCCAGCTCCGGGAACTCGCGTACGCGGCCCGAGCCGCGCGGCCACTCCATCCGGAAGGTCCCGGGCACCACGGCCGCCGGGTCGAGGTCGGCCCCGACGGCCCAGGCGGTCACCGTCTTGCCGCCCGCCTGGCGCGCCTCGCCCAGCGGAACGTACGGCCCTTCGGGGGCGGACAGCCCCAGCTCCTCCTCGAACTCCCGCACCGCCGCGGCCAGCGGTTCCTCGTCGTCGCCGTGCTCGCCCTTGGGGATCGACCAGGCAGCGGTGTCGCGCCGCGCCCAGAACGGCCCGCCCATGTGCCCGATGAGCACCTCCACCTCCGGCCCGGCGTCGCGGAAGAGCAGCAGCCCGGCGCTGCGGCAGCCGCCCACGGTCAGTGCTGCTGCGGCTTCGCCGGCGCGGCCTCGCTCGGCCGCACGATGACGAAGCCCTCGCCCTGGAGAAGCAGTTGCACGGCCTCGCCGGAGCCGCCGCGCAGCATCGAGCCGATGGACTGCGAACGGTGCAGCGAGGTCTCCAGGTTGGCGGTCCAGCCGACCACCGCGTCGGTGTCCACGTACACCGGCGCCTTCGGGGACACCGGGATCACCAGCGGCTCGCCCTCGCACATGAGCCCCAGCCTGCCGTGGCCGGTGAACACCGAGTTGAACAGGCCGCCGCCGGAGATGCCCGAGCCCTTCACGGTCTTGATCTCGTACGACAGGCTCGCGTCGAAGCACAGCACGTTGCGGCCGTTGATGGTGAGGGCGTCCCCCGGCTCCAGGTCGACGATGAAGCAGCTCTGCGCCTCGTGTGCGAACCACGCCTCGCCCTGGCCGCGCACCGTCATCAGCGGCAGGCCCTCACCGGTGACCGCGCGCTTGAGCATGCCGCCCACGCCCTGGCTCCTGCGCTCGAACTGGAGGTTGCCGCGGTAGGCGATCATCGCGCCCTGCCGGGCCAGCATCTCGCCGTCCACCGTGTACTTCAGGGACTTGGAGTTCTGCTCGGTCATGCCGGCGACGGTGGCCGGCTGCGCCAGGTGGCGCTCGGAGAAAAGCTCGCTCTTCATGCGGGCATCTTGCCTGGATGGCGGTATTTCGCCAAACAGTCCCGGGGCCACGGCCACGCGACCTTGGTCGCGCGGCGGCGCACCGGCACCCGACCTTGGTCCTCCCGGGGGCGAGACTTCGGTCGCCCGTACGGCGGCGGGCCGCCGACTCCTGGGTCCGCCAGTCCACGCCCGCCGCCGGGCCGTGGGCGACGCCCCGGCGACCGAACCCGCGGCGGCACAACTCCCCGCCGGGGTTACCGCATTGGGGCCGCGGGGTAGGGTGCGGCACAAGATCCGTCGGCAGGCACGGGTCCGTCGGCAGGCACGGGAGGGACGCGCATGAACACCGGTCCGCACGGCACGGGCGGTCTGCCAGCCGCATTCCTGGCACCCGAGACGTCGTCCTTCGTGGACTTCCTGGCGGCGCACGCCCCCGGCCTGCTGCCCGGCAACCGCTCCCTGCCCGCCCCGCACGAGGGTTTCGAGGCCCCGCACGGCACCACCATCGTCGCCGCGACGTACGCGGACGGCGTCCTGGTGGCGGGCGACCGCCGCGTCACGATGGGCAACGTCATCGCGCACCGCGACTACGACAAGGTCTTCCCCGCCGACGAGCACTCCGCGATAGCCATCGCGGGCACCGCGGGCATCGCCGTCGAACTCGTCAAGCTCTTCCAGCTGGAGCTCGAACACCACGAGAAGATCGAGGGCACCGCCCTGTCCCTGCTCGGCAAGGCGAACCGCCTGACGACCCTGGTCCGTGGCAACCTCCCGATGGCGATGCAGGGCCTCGCCGTCGTCCCGCTGTTCGCCGGGTACGACGTGGACAAGGGCGTGGGCCGCGTCTTCTCGTACGACGTGACGGGCGGCCGCAGCGAGGAGCGCGACGTCGCCGCCACCGGCTCGGGCTCCGTCTACGCCCGCGGCTCCCTGAAGAAGCTCTACCACCCGGGCATGTCCGAGGCCGACATCGTCCTGGCCGCCGTGCAGGCGCTGTACGACGCCGCGGACGACGACGCGGCGACCGGCGGGCCCGACCTCAGCCGCCGACTGTTCCCGCGCGTGTGCCTGGTCACCGAGGACGGCTACCGGCAGCTCACCCAGGACGAGGTCGCCGAGGTGGCCCGGTCGGTGGTGGACCGGCGCCTGGAGGCGCCGAACGGCCCCCGCGCCCCGCTGCTCTGACGACCCCTCACCTCGCGGATGCCGGCCCGCGAGATGTCACCACGGCCGCGCGCGGCACCGGGCGCCGGGGCGCCGGGGCGCCGGGGCGCCGGTTCAGGCCGCGGCACCCTCGCCGCCCATGTCACCCGTGTCACCCGTGCCGCCGGACGCCGCGTCGATCACCTCGTCCAGCACGTCGCGGGACCGCACCAGGTCCGTGATCATACGGTTGATGCGGTCCCGCTCCGCGGTGAGCTGGTCGACCAGGAACGGCGTCGCCGTCGCGGCCGGTCCGCCGTCGGTGTCCCGGATGCACGGCAGCAGCTGCACGATCTTCGCGCTGCACAGGCCCGCGGCGAACAGCTCCTGGATGCGGATGACCCGGTCGACCGCGCTGTCGGCGTACTCGCGGTGCCCGCCGGGGGTGCGCTCGGCGGCCAGGAGCCCTTGCTTCTCGTAGTAGCGCAGGGAGCGTTCGCTCACTCCGGTGCGCCGAGCCAGTTCACCGATCCGCATCGTCCACCTCGCACGCCGGCCGCGGGGCCGGGCCGCACGCGCCTGCGCACGCGTCCTCACACGTGCCTCGACGCGCGGCCCCGGCCCCGCGGACCCGAACCTGACATCCATGACAGGTCGCACTGTAGCGGTGGTGCGCCGACCGCTCTCCCCGGCTGTCGAAGCGATCAGATTTCGAGAAGCCCGCGCACGGACCGGCTTCCTAGCATGAGATCAACGACAGCGCCCCACGGGACCGCAGGAACGGAACAGCGCGTCCCGGGGCCGTAGGAAGGGAAGCCGCCATGGCCACGAAGACCACCTCCACGAAGAGCGCCTCCAAGGAGGCCGCCGCGCACGACGACCCGGCCGAGGGGTTCACCGCCGAGGAGCGCGCCGCGATGAAGGAGCGCGCCAAGGAGGTGAAGGCGGCGCGCCGCGGCAAGGCGGACGGCGAGAGCGAGCTGCTCGCGAAGGTCGCCGAGATGGCGGAGCCGGACCGGGTCCTGGCCGAGCGGGTGCACGCGATCGTCCGGGCTGCGGCCCCGGAGCTGACGCCCAAGACCTGGTACGGGATGCCCGCGTACGCCAGGGACGGCAAGGTGGTCTGCTTCTTCCAGAGCGCGGGGAAGTTCAAGGCGCGCTACGCCACGCTCGGCTTCAACGACGCCGCGCACCTCGACGACGGCGCCATGTGGCCGACGGCCTTCGCGCTGACCGAGCTGACCGCGGCCGTGGAGGAGCGGATCACCGAACTGGTCAAGCGCGCGGCGGGCTGAGCACCCCGCACCCGGCCGCGCGGGGCAGATACTCCTCTTTCACCGCCTAGAAGTTCTACTTATCCGTGACCGGATAGCATAAAGCTCCGCTTATGTGCGGGCAGGTCGCCCGTGCGCAGCCGGTGACGGGGGGCGCGGGATGAGGACCATAGGACTGCTCGGCGGGATGAGCTGGGAGTCGACGGCGGAGTACTACCGGTCGGTCAACGAACTGACGCGGGACCAGCTCGGGGGACTGCACTCGGCGCGGTGCGTGGTGTACTCGGTCGACTTCGCCGGGATCGAGCGGCTCCAGGCCGAAGGGCGCTGGGAGGAGGCGGGCCGGGTGCTCGCCGCCGCCGCGAGGAGCCTGGAGGCCGCGGGTGCCGAGCTGTTGCTGATCTGCACCAACACGATGCACAAGGTGGCCGACCAGGTGCAGGCGGCCACCTCCGTCCCCCTGCTCCACCTGGCCGACGCGACCGCGGACGCCGTACGGGCGGCCGGAGTCCGGCGGGTCGCCCTGCTGGGCACCGCGTTCACGATGGAGCAGGACTTCTACCGCGGCCGCCTCCAGCGCCGTGGCCTCGACGTGCTGGTCCCGGACGCCGCGGACCGGGAGCTCGTGCACCGGGTGATCTACGAGGAGTTGTGCCGCGGCGTGGTGCGCGACGCCTCGCGCGCCGCGTACCGGGACGTCATCGCCCGGCTCGTGGACGCCGGGGCGGAAGGAGTCGTCCTGGGCTGCACCGAGATCGAGCTCCTGATCGGCCCCGAGGACAGCCCCGTCGCCGTCTTCCCCACGGCCCGCCTGCACGCGGAGGCGGCGGTGCGTGCCGCCCTGGCCGACGCGCCCTGACCGGCCGGGACGCCACCGCGTACCCGCGAGGTCACCGCTGTTCCGGCGGCCGTACGGGCAGCGAGCCCACGGGGCAGCCGGCGACGCCCACCGTGTCGCGGGTGATCGCCTCGGCCTGCTCCGCGGCCTTGGCGGGGTCGGTGACCCAGAGCCGGTAGAAGTCGAACGGGCACTCCGCCACGCCCCGTTCGCCCTCGCCCGCGGCGTGCACGCCCGCGTAGCCGCGGTGCATCAGCTTGAACAGGTGGTTCTGCGACTGGTCGTGGGCGCGCGCGTCGCGGATGGCGGACACCGAGAGCTGGGCGTACTGCACGCCGTACTCCTCCTCGCCGGTCTCGCCCAGCGTCCGCCCGTCGAAGCCGATGAGGGCGGAGTGCCCGAAGAAGGAGTAGACGCCGTCGAACCCCGTGGCGTTGGCGACGGCCACATAGCAGTTGTTCGCCCAGGCCATCGCCTTGGCCATGAGGATCTGCTGCTCCTTGGCCGGGTACATGTAGCCCTGGCAGCGCACGATCAGCTCGGCGCCCTTCATCGCGCAGTCGCGCCAGATCTCGGGGTAGTTGCCGTCGTCGCAGACGATCAGGGAGACCCGCAGGCCCTTGGGGCCCTCGGTCACCCGCGTGGCGTCCCCGGGGTACCAGCCCTCGATCGGGCACCACGGGAAGATCTTCCGGTACTTCTGCGCGATCCGGCCCTGGTCGTCGACGAGCACGAGGGTGTTGTAGGGCGGCTTGTGCGGGTGGTCCTCGTGCCGCTCGCCGGTCAGCGAGAAGACCCCCCAGACCCCCGCCTCACGGCAGGCCCCGGCGAGGACGTCCGTCTCCTCGCCCGGCACGGTGCAGGCGGTGTCCAGCATCTCGGCCGGGTCGTACATGATGCCGTGGGTGGAGTACTCGGGGAAGACGACGAGGTCCAGGCCGGGCAGGCCGGTCTTGACGCCCTTCACCATCCCGGCGATGTTCCGCGCGTTGTCCAGCACCTCGGCCCTGGTGTGGAGCCGGGGCATCTTGTAGTTCACCACTGCGACCCCGACGGTGTCCGGGCCGGAGGCGATGTCGCCGTGGCGCATCGCGCGCTCCTTCCGTTGCGTTGTCCAGCAGGGTGTCCCTGGTCCAGACAAGCGCCGCCGGGGGAGCCTGACAAGGGCTCGGCCGCGCGTTCTCCGGGCCCCCGCGTACGGAGGCGCGGTACCGTCGGCGCCGGGCGCGTCCCACGCGGAACGGGGCCCCGGTCCCTGCGGACGGAGCCCCGTTCGTCGCCTCGGCCGGACCGCGCGGCCTCAGCCGAACCGCAGAATTCGCGGGGCGAAGGTGCCCCCGGGCCCGGCGGCGCGGCCGACCGACCACACCGTCGACGTACCCGGCACGGGCGCCAGGCGGAACAGCGAGGAGTCGCCCTCTCCGGCCACCGCCGGTTCGCTGTACTCGGCGAACGACTGCCCGTTCCAGGCGGCGAAGTCCGGTCCGGGGACCAGCGGCGGAGAGCTGCCCGGCGGGCCCCACTTCAGCGAGTTGGCGATCGCGACCCAGCCGAGGCCGCCGGAGGCGTTCGGCGCCAGCGAGGTGACGCCGCCGAAGTTGGTGGGCAGGGCGACCCGGCTCCACTCCTTGCCGTCGAAGCGGACCAGCAGGGGCGGGATCGGCCGGCCCGGCGGACCGCCGATGAACCCGGCCGAGCCGCCCGCCCACACCTCCGTCGGCGAGACCGCGAGCACGCTGCCCACCGCCGCCCGCGGGAAGCCGTCCACGATCGTCTGCTGCCACTCCTTGCCGTCCCAGTGCGACACGGCCGCCGCCGAGTTGGCGGAGCCCGCGGCCCAGACGTCGTCGGCCGCCTTCACGTGCAGCCCGTACACGACACCCGGCGGCACCGGCATGTCCTGCCAGCCGCGCCCGTCCCGGCGCAGCAGCACCTGCGCGCCGTCCCGCGTGCCGATCAGCCAGGTCTCGCCCCCGCCGGCGACGACCCTGGTCAGCGCGACACCGGCCGGCGGCCGGCTCTCGGACCAGGCGGTGCCGTCGAAGCGGAGCAGCCGGGCGCCGCCCGCCGCGTCCCGGCCGACCGCCCAGACCGCGCTCGGCGAGGTCGCGGCGACGGACAGCAAGTCGCCCTGCCAGCGCACCCCGGGCAGGCTCTGGCGGTGCCACGCGGTCCCGTCCCAGCGCAGCACCAGCGGGAAGCCCGGGGCCTCGCGGCCGACGGCGTCGGCGCCCACCGCCCACGCCCGGTCCGGCCCCGTCGCCACGGCCTCGTTCAGCCCGGTCTGCGGACGCAGCCCGGCCGGGACCGGGACGTGCTGCCAGGACGACGTGTCCGCCGCGGCCGGGCTCATGGGGGTCAGGACGGCCAGGGCGACCGCGAGGGCCACCACCAGGAGCCGGCGCGCCCCAGGTCTTCGTGCCGCAGGCCTCCTCCGTGCCGCAGGCCGGCGTGGGCCGGACCGCCGTGGTGCGGGCCGTCGTGCTCCAGGTCGTCGTGCCATGTGGTCAGCCTCCTCTCCGCTCGCTCATCAGGTTCGGCGGGGAGCCGTAGACCTCGACGGTCCCGAAGGACAGCAGCGAACTCCCGGCCCTGGTCAGCTCCCTGGGCTTGACGTCGATCGCGTTCGTACGCTCCGGTCCGTAGGAGAAGGTGGTGCGGGAGCCGCTCACCCGCGCGTACTTCGACTGGAACGCGCGGTCGCTGCGCACCGGCAGCCACAGCGCGCCGTCCGGGCCGCGCACCATGCCCTCGGTGTAGGTGTCGCCCAGGGGCGGGAAGACGGTGCGCCAGGCGCGCCCGTTCCAGGTCATCAGGTAGGTGCGGGCCACCCCGTCGGTGTACTGGCTGCCGCCGAGCGCGGCCCTGCCGGACGGTTCCAGCAGGATCGTGTGCACGTTGCCGTTCGACGGCAGCGGCACCTTCGCGTCGCGCCACGCCTCGCCGTCCCAGCGCAGGACGGAGATCCCGTTGCTGCTGCTCGTCCAGGCCCAGGCGTCGTCGGCGGAACGCGCGGTGACACCCATCAGGTAGAGCACCCCGTCCGGGGTGGACTGCTCGGTCCAGCGGGAACCGTCGTAGTGCAGCACCTTCAGCCCGGTGTCGTCCTCACCGACCACCCACGCGGCACCCGGTACGGCGGCGAAGTCCTGATAGGTCCTCAGGGTCCGCGGCAGCGGCACGGTGCTCCACCCGTCCGCCGACCGGCGCAGGATCTCGCCCGTCCCCTGCGGGGTCCTGTGGAAGATCCACACCTCCTCGCCGACGAACTGCACCTTGCCGAGCCAGCCCGGGTCATCGGCGCCGGGGAAGGTGGTGTCCCGGCTCCACGCCGTGCCGTCCCACCGGTACAGCGCCGCCCGCAGTCCGTCGGCGGCGCTCTCGTGCACGGTGGCCCACGCCTCGCGCGGCCCCCGGGCGGCGAGGTCGGACAGGTACATCGGCGCGGCCGCCGCCGGCACCGGCAGCGCCGACCAGCGCGGCGCCGCGGCCGCGGCGGGCGAGCCGGCCGCGGCCGGTGCCGCCCCGGCGGTCGGCGACAGCGCGGCGGCACACGCGATCACAAAACAAACGACAACTGTACGGAGACCGTTCACGAGACCTCCCCTGAACGCGCAAGGCCGCTCAGCTTATTGACGTTCACCACTCGTGAACAGACAGCACGCGACCGCTCAGACGTTCCTCCAAGGGCGGCCCGCCGGACGGGCCCCGGGCGCCCCGCAGGCCCGCGTCAGCCCTGCAGGGCGCGCAGAGTGGCCTCGAGGTCGGCGGCGCGGGGCCGGTTGTGGGGGAGCCGGGCGAGGGCGGCGGCCATGCCGCAGGTGTCGGTGGCGGCGGAGAAGACCAGGCCGGCGCCGACGGCCGCGGCCAGCAGGCGGGCGGGGCGCCAGCGGGTGCCGGCGGCGAGGCCGAGGACGACGAGGGCACCGGCGGCCAGTCGGACCTGGCGCTCCATGGGCCAGACGCTCCCGGATCCCTCCGGGTGCTGGAGGGCGTGGCCTTCACCGGCCCAGGCGGTGGTGCCGCCGGTGAGGGTGGCGGCGGGGACGTCGGCGGCGGCGAGTTCGGCGCAGGCGGTGGCGGAGCGGTTGCCGGAGGCGCAGACCACGAGGAGCGCCCGGCGGGCGGCCGCGGCCTTGAGTGCCGGCAGCGCGGTGTGCAGGTGGTCGAGGGGGACGTTGAGGGCGCCGGGGAGGTGGCCGGAGGCGTACTCGCCCGGCGTCCGCACGTCGATGACGACGTAGTCGCCGAGGTGGGCGGCGGCCTGGGCGGGCGGGAGGGCGGCGGGGGGGGGGGGGGGGGTGCTCATGTGCGAGGCGTTCCTTCCGTGCGGTCCCGGGAACGGGGGTCCGCACCCGGGTATGATACCCCTGGGGGTATCTCTGGAGGTGGATGGTGGAACTGGACTTGGCGGCCGACGAGCTGAAGTCGGTGCTCAACCGGCTGCGGCGGGCTCAGGGGCAGATCGCGGGGATCATCAGGATGATCGAGGAGGGCCGGGACTGCGAGGACGTCATCACGCAGCTCGCGGCGGTGTCCCGCGCGCTGGACCGGGCGGGCTTCGCGATCATCGCGACGGGGCTGCAGCATTGCATGGCCGAGGGCGGGCGGGAGGCCGGTGACCGGGACGAGATGCGCGCCCGGCTGGAGAAGCTCTTCCTGTCCCTGGCCTGAGCGGCGGCCGCCCCAGGCAGCCGACCCGGGCAGCCCTCCCTGGCAGCCTTCCCGGGCAGCCGACCCGGGCGGCCCTCCCCGGCAGCCGTCCGCGCCCGGAGGGGGCCGTCCGTGCCGGGGGGCCGTCCGTGCCGGGGGGCCGGTCGCGCCCCTCATACGACCACGTCGACGAGCATGAACGCGGCCACCACCAGCAGGGCGCCGGCGAACACCTGCTGCAGGCGGCGGCTCGGGACCTTGGCCGCGAGGCGCTTGCCGTCCCAGGCGCCCAGTACCGCGGCCCCGGTGAACGGCCCGATCAGCGCCCAGTCGAGTGCGCCGCCACCGCCCGCACGGGCGATCAGGGCGGCGAGGGCATTGACGGTGATGACGAGCAGGCTGGTGCCGACCGCCCGCCGCATGGTGAGTCCCAGGACACCGACCAGGGCCGGCACGGCGAGGAACCCTCCGCCCACGCCGAGGAACCCCGTCACCGCACCGAGACCGGCGCCCGCCCCTGCCGCCCTGCCGAGCCGTACACGGCCCGGTGGCCGGGCGCAGCATGCGTACGGCGGCCGGCGCGGCGATCGCGCAGAACGCGACGGTCAGCACGGCCTCGGGCACCCGGCCGGCGGCCGCTCCGGTGACGGACGCGGGGACGACACCGGCGGCGGCGAACAGCGCCCCGGTCGTCCAGGCGACCTGGC
Organism: Streptomyces sp. CC224B; assembly: GCF_030010595.1. Classification (NCBI taxonomy): domain Bacteria; kingdom Bacillati; phylum Actinomycetota; class Actinomycetes; order Kitasatosporales; family Streptomycetaceae; genus Streptomyces; species Streptomyces sp. CC224B. The sequence continues at coordinate 43,854 of NZ_JASCXL010000018.1, forward strand.
CGTCCCGCGCGTGGGCGTACAGGGCGGTGGCGGAGGTGGCGGCCACGATGAACAGGCTCGCCGTGGTGGCCGCGGCCGGTCCGAAGCCGAGCAGGTAGATCAGGGCGGGCACGGCGAGGACGCTGCCGCCGCCGCCCAGCGCGCCGAGGGCGAGGCCGACGACGGCCCCGGCGACGAGGGCCAGGACCAGGGCGCTCACCGCGGCGGCCGGACAGGCGTGTGCGGGCGGGTCAGCCGGTGCACAGCGGCAGGCCGGCGGCGGTGGCGGCGTCGAAGCCGTCGTCGACGGCGACGACGTCCCGGCCGGCGGCGTCCAGCAGGGAGGCGGCGATCGCGGCGCGCATGCCGCCGGCGCAGTGCACCCACACCGTCCCCGGCGGCACCTCGTCGAGGCGGCCGTGGAGTTCGTGGACGGGTATGTGCACCGAACCCTCGATCCAGCCCCCGGCGCGCTCGGAGCGGCGGCGTACGTCGAGGACCACCACCTCGGCGGCGTCCTGCGCGGCGAGCCCGGCGAACGTGGAGCGCGGGAACGAGGCGGGCTTCCCGTCCGCGGGCAGCCAGGCCGCGGGCCCGCCGGTCGCGGCGGCGGCCGGCCGGTCGATGCCCACCCGGGTGAGCTCGCGCTGGGCCGCGGCGAGCTGCTCGGCCGACTCGGCGAGCAGGGTGACCGGCTTGCCCCAGGGGATCATCCAGGCCAGATAGGTGGCGAGCTTGCCGTCGGCCTCGAAGTTGAACGACCCCGCCACGTGCCCCTCGGCGAACGCGACGCGGCTGCGCAGGTCGACCACCCACTCACCGGCCGCGAGGCGCGCGGCGATCTCGGCGGCGTCCGCGGGCGCGGGCGGGGTCAGGTCGACCGGCCCCGGGCCCGCCGCGTTGGCCGGGCCCATGTGCGCGTAGTAGGCCGGTACGTCCTCGAGACCGGCCAGCAGGTCGGCGACGAACGTGTCCACGTCGACGGTGAGCGCCGGGTTGGCGGCCTTCTCGCGGCCGATGGTGGTGCGCTCGCCCCCGGCCTCGGCCGAGGAGCAGAAGCTGCCGAAGCCGTGGGTGGGCAGCACCGCCGTCCCGTCGGGCAGGTCGTCGGCCAGGCGGTGGGCGGAGGCGTACTGGGCGCGGGCGAGCTGCCGGGTCAGCCGCGGCTCGACCAGGTCCGGTCGGCCCACCGTGCCGATCAGCAGGGAGCCTCCGGTGAACACGGCCACCGGGCGGTCTGCCTCCCTCAGCACGTAGGAGGTGTGGTGGGGGGTGTGGCCGGGGGTCGCCAGCGCGACGAGCGCCACCTCGCTCCCGGGGTCGACCTCCACCGTGTCGCCGTCGGCGACCGGCACCCGCGCGAACGAGACCTTGGCGTCCGCCGGTACCAGGTAGCGGGCGCCGGTGACGCGCGCGAGGTCGAGGCCGCCGGTGACGTAGTCGTTGTGGACGTGGGTCTCCGCCACGTGGGAGATCCGCACGCCGCGCCGGGCGGCCGCCGCGAGCACCTGGTCGATGTCGCGCGGCGGGTCCACCGCCACCGCGGTGTGCTCACCGCCGGCCAGGTAGCTGCGGTTGCCGAGCCCTTCCAGCTCGATGGTGTCGACGAAGAACACGCGCCTGCTCCTTCCTGTCCGAAAAATTACCCCGGGGGGTATCTGCCTCCCACCGTAGCATCAGTACCCCCGGGGGTATTTTTCACGCACGGAATCACCGTGTCCGTCCCATGGAGGTCCGGCTTCCGGACACCTCGGCGCACCGGGCGGACGGGGAGGGGCGGCCACCGGCGAGGAAGAGAAAGAGGCGCGTCGCGGCCCGCGGGAAAGGGGAGGCGGGCCCCCGCCGCCACCGGCTGGGGGATGCGGCGGCCGCCAGGGACGCGGCGGAGGGTGCCGCGCACTCCGTCCGGGTGACGGGCGCCACCCTGGCGGGGCTATTGCCGGACGCCACCGCCCGGACCCCTCGTGGCGGCACCGGGGAAGAACCGGGTCGGTGCCATGGTGGTGCGCATGTCCATTCTGCTCACCGGGGCCACCGGCTTTCTGGGCTCCCGCCTGCTGTACGCGCTGCTCGCGGACGAGGGCCACGAGGTCACGGCGCTGGGGCGCGGCACCTCCGCCGAGCTGCGCGGACGTGTCGTCACCTGCCTCACCGACCTCGCCGGCGGGCCGCTGCCCGACGCGGTGCTGTCCCGCCTGCACTGCCTGTCAGGAGACGTCTCACGGCCGCGCCTGGGGCTGCCGCCCGCGCAGTACAGCCGGCTCGCCGGGCGGACGACCGCCATCTGGCACAGCGCGGCCGACATCTCCCTGTCCGCGCCGCTGTGCTCCCTGCGGGAGACCAACGTGGCCGGAACGGAACGCGTCCTGGAACTGGCGGAGTACGCCGGCCGGGGCTGCCGCGTCACGTACGTCAGTACCGCCTTCGTCGCCGGACGTCGCCGGAACGGGTGCATCGCGGAGACGGAACTTGATGACACGTACGGCTTCGAAACGCCGTACGAGCAGACCAAGTTCGAGTCCGAGCGGCTCGTCCGCGCCTGGGCGGGGCGGCACGACCGGCCGGTGACCGTCCTGCGGCCCAGCGTCCTGGTCTCGGACAGCCACCCCGCGGAAGGGCTGCCCCAGCACCCCTTCGCCGAGATGGGGCGGCGGTCGGAGAGGTCGGGCACCGCCCTGTTCGAGGGAGTGTCCGGGCGCGTACGGCTGCCCATGGTGCCCGGGGGCACGATCAACGCCGTGCAGGTCGAGTACGCGGTCCGGGCGATGCTGCGCCTTGCCGCGCGGGCACCGGACGGACCCGGCGCACACACCTTCCACGTGGTACACCCGGTGGACACTCCCGTCCGCCTCATCCTGGACGCCGTCGAGAGCCGGCACCCGGGCCTGCGGCTCGAACAGGTCCCGCGCCTCACCGACCCGAGCGCGATCGAGTCCCTGGCCGCCGCCCACCTGCCCGGCTTCCTCCTGCGGTACGGCGTACAGCGACGCTCCTACGAGCGGTCCGGAATCCGCACCCTGGCGCCGGACCTGACGGACCCGCCGCCGCTCGACACGGCCTACGTACGGGCGGCGCTGGGGTACGAACCCGCCACCGCGCACTGTCACCCATAAGGGGAGTGTCACGTCACCAGGTGACGTGCGGGCATTTTGTGGCACAAGCCGGAACCGAAAGACTTCGCCGCCGTTACTGAAGCGTGCCTCCCGGCCCCGCCCGTACGCCCCCACCCTAAGGACGCCCATGCCCGCCTCCGGTCCGGTCGCCAACGATCCCATCGCCGTCGTCGGGGCCTCCTGCCGCCTGCCGGGCTCCATCGCCACCCTCGACGACCTGTGGGGCGCTCTGGAGCTGCGGCTCGACCTGGTGACGACCGTGCCCGACGAGCGCTTCCCGGCCGCGCGGTTCACCGATCCCACGCGGCGCAGGACCACCCGGAGCTACACCGCGGCCGGCGGCTTCCTCGACGACGTCGCGGGCTTCGACACCAGCTACTTCGACGGGATCTCACCCCGTGAGGCCGCCGCCATGGACCCCCAGCAGCGGCTGCTCCTGGAGCTCGCGGCCGAGGCCGTGGACGACGCGGGAGCGTCACGGCGGACGCTGGCGGGTTCCGACACCGCCGTGGTGATCGGCGCCAGCTCCCACGACTACGAGCAGCTGCAGGCGCTCGTCGCGGACAAGGCGGGCCCCCACACCATGGCCGGCCTGGCGAGCTGCAACCTGGCCAACCGCCTCTCCCACGCCTTCGACTGGCACGGCATGAGCACGACCGTGGACACCGCGTGCTCCTCCGCCCTGACGGCCGTGCACCAGGCCTGCGAGGTGCTGCACCGCGGGCACGCGCGCGTCGCGCTCGCGGGCGGCGTCCAAGTGCTCCTCAGCCCGCACCCGTTCATCGGCTTCTCCGCCGCCGGCATGCTCTCCCCGACGGGCCGCTGCCGGCCCTTCTCCGCCGACGCCGACGGGTTCGTCCGCTCGGAGGGTGCCGGTGTCGTCCTGCTCAAGCGGCTCGCGGACGCCCTGGCCGACGGGGACCGGATCCACGGCCTCATCCTCGCGCACGGCGTCAACAACGACGGCAACACCCCCGGCCTCGTCCTGCCCAGCAGCAAGGCCCAACAGGCCCTGCTCACCGGGGTGTACGAGCGCGCCGGCATCGACGCCGACGACCTCGGCTACCTGGAGGCCCACGGCACCGGCACACCGGTGGGGGACCCGATCGAGTGCTCCGCCATCGGCCGCGCCCTGGGCACCCGCCGCCGGACCGGCGCCCTGCCCATCGGCTCGGTGAAGGGCAACCTGGGCCACCTGGAGGGCGCGGCGGGCATGCCGGGGCTGCTCAAGGCGCTGCTGGTGCTGCGCCACCGGCGCATCCCGGCGACGGTCCACGCCGAACCGCTGAACACCGCCATCGACTTCGGCGCCCTGGGCCTGCGCCCCGTGGTCGAGGCGGAGGACCTGCCCGCGCTGGACCGCCCGCTGGTCGGGGTCAACTCGTTCGGCTTCGGCGGGGCCAACGCCCACCTCGTCCTGGCGCCCCCGCCCGAGGCCCCGGCACACGCCACGGCCCCGCCGACGACGGGCCGGCTGCCCGTCGTCGTCTCGGCGCGCACCCCCGAAGCCGTGGCCAAGGCGGCCGAACACCTGGCGCAGCACCTGGAGCACACGCCCCAGGACGAGTTCTACGACGTCGCCTACACGGCCACCGAGCGCCGCGACCGGCACGAGTACGCCACCGCCGTGCTCGCCGCCACCCCCGACCAGGCCGCCGCCGCCCTGCACGCGGCCGCCCTCGACCCGGCGTCGACGCTGCGCACCGCGACCGGCGCCGCGGGCACCGCCCCCACGCCGTGCCGCACCGTGTTCGCCTTCTCGGGCAACGGCTCGCAGTGGCCGGGCATGGGCACCGCGCTGCTCGACGCCGAGCCCGCCTTCCGCCGGGCGGTCGACGAGGCCGACGGCCACCTGCGGGCCCGGCTCGGCTGGTCGGTGGCCGAGGAACTGCGCCGCCCGGAGGGGCAGTCCAGGCTGCACCTGACCGAAGTGGCCCAGCCGCTGCTGTTCGCCGTCCAGGTCGGGCTCGTCGAGCTCCTCGCCTCGTACGGCATCCGCCCGCAGGCCGTCGTCGGACACAGCATCGGCGAGGTCGCCGCCGCCCACGCCGCGGGCGCGCTCGACCTGCCCGGCGCCTGTCTCGTCGTCGCCGAACGCAGCCGCGCCCAGGCCGCCACCGCGGGCACCGGCACGATGGCGGCCGTGGGCCTCGGCGCCGCCGACCTGGCCAAGGAGCTGGCCCCGTTCACCGGCCGGCTGGAGATCGCCGGGGTGAACGGCCCGGGCGACTGCACCGTCGCCGGGGAGCGGCGGGCGCTGGCCCAACTCGGCGCGGAGCTGACGACGCGCGGCGTCTTCTTCCGCCGCCTCGACCTGGACTACGCCTTCCACAGCCGCGCCATGGACCCGCTGGAAGACGAACTCCTCGCCGCACTGGCCCCCTTGACCTGCGGCGACCACCGCATCCCGTTCGTCTCCACCGTCACCGGCGCCCCGCTCGCCGGCCCGCGGCTCGACGCGTCCTACTGGTGGTGCAACGTCCGGGAGCCGGTCCTGTTCGACCAGGCGGTCGGCGCCCTCCTGGACGAAGGCCCCGCCGTCTTCCTGGAGATCGGGCCGCACGCCGTGCTCACCCCCTACCTCAGGCGCCGACGGCAGGACACCGGGCCCGCCCCCGCGGCGATCGCCGTCTGCCGCCGCCGGGCGGACGGACCCGACGAGGTCCGCGCCGCCGCCGCGGCCGCCGTCGCGGTGGGCGCGCGCACCGACGGCAGCCACTTCCCCCGCCCCGGACGCGTCACCACCCTGCCCCCCTACCCGTGGCAGCGGGAGCGCTGCTGGACCGGGGGACCGGACGACTGGGAGCGGGTCAACGGCGACCGGAGCCTCCACCACCCGCTCCTCGGCCGGCCCGTCCAGATCGCCCAGCCCGCCTGGCACCAGTACGTCGACCCCGCGCACCTGCCGTGGCTGGCCGACCACCGCGTCGGCGACGCCGTGGTCGTACCGGCCGCGGCCTTTGTCGAGGCCGCGTACGCCGCCGGCCGACGCCACTTCGCCGCCCCCGCCGAGGTCACCGACCTGCACGTGGTGCAGGCCCTCACCCTGCCGGGCGGACGCGACACGCGTGACACCCTGGTGCAGACGACCCTGTCACCGGAGGACGGCGTCGTCCGTGTCGCCAGCCGGCCGGACGCGGGCTCGTCCTGGCACCTGCACGCCCGCGGACGCGTCCGCAGGCTGCTCCGTCCGGCACCCGCCCCCCTGGACCTGGCGGCCGTGCGCTCCCGGCTGTCCGCGACGGACGCCGACGCCGACGTCCTGTACTCCTCCTTCGCCACCGTCGGCCTCCACTACGGGCCCGCCTTCCGCGTCCTCACCGCCGTCCGCGCCGACGACGGCGAGGCGCTGGCCGACTACCGCCTCACCCTGCCGAGCGACGGCTTCGAGGCCCACCCCGTGATCCTGGACGGCGCCCTGCAGAGCGCCGCGGCCCTCGTCGCCCGGGCCGGGGAACAGCACCTGTACCTGCCCGCCGCGATCGGCGCCGCCCGCGTGTGGCGGCCGCCGGCCGCCGAAGGGCACATCCACCTCACGTCCGTCCACGTCACCGGCCGCGAGGCCCAGTTCGACGCCCTGATCACCGACGGCACCGGCGAGGTCGCCGTCGAGCTGAGTGGCTGCCGACTGCGCCGGTCGGACATGCTGGCGGCCCGCGAGGCGCGGCACTGCTCCGTCGTCCTGCGCCCCGCGGCCCTCCCCGGCACCCCGAGCGCCGCGGACCTGCCCTCCCCCCGGGAGCTGGCGGCGGCGACCGCCGCCGAACGCGCCGTGCTCACCGACGACGACCACCCCCGCCTGCTGGAGCGCCTGCGCGAGTCCACGGCGCACTGGAGCGTGCACGCGTTCACCCGGCTGCTGCCGGACGCCACCCGCTTCGGCCTGGACGACCTGCGGGCCGCCGGGATGCCCGAGCGCTACGCGCCCCACGTGCCGCTGCTCGCCCAACTCGCCGTCGACCACGGCCTGCTGGCAGCCACCACCGGCGCCGAGGCGCCCGGCTGGCAGTTCCGCGCGCCCGCCGACGCGCACGAGCGCGCCCGGGCGCTGCTCGGCGACTTCCCCGGCTTCTCCGCGCTCCTCGCCGTCCACCTCCGCTGCGGACTGCGGTTGGCCGCCGTACTGAGCGGCAGGCAGGAGCCGCGGCACCTGTTCACCGCGGACGGCGACCGGCACCTGTGGGAACGGTTCCAGGCCTGCACGCTCCGCCCCGGCCTGCGCCGCAGCGCCCGGCACCTGCTCGCCCGGATCGTCACGGAGCGGGCCGCGGACACGCCTCTGCGGGTACTGGAGATCGGGGTCGGCACCGGCGACCTGAGCGCCGAACTCCTGCCGGTCCTGCCGCCCGAGCAGACCGAGTACGTCTGCGCCGCCCGCGACGCGGACAGCCTCCCGCGCGCCCAGGCGCGCCTGGCGGCCCATGACGCGGTCGAGTACCGCACGTTCGATCCCGACGCCTCCGACGGCTCCGACGCCCCTGCTGATCGCGGTGCTTCCGACGACTCCGGCAGCCCCGGTGCGTCCGACTCTCTCGGCGCTCACGACGGCCCCGGCGCCCCCCATGGCACGGCGTCCGGGCCCGGCCTGGGCGGTCCGTACGACCTCGTCGTCGACTCCGGCGCACTGCAGCGCGCGGCGTCGCCCGCCGCGGCCGCGCGCCGGGTCGGGCGGCTGCTCGCCGACGGCGGGCTGCTGCTGGCCCTGGACCGCGGCCCCCTGCACCACACCGCGCTGTTCCAGGGGCTGTTCGACGTCCCCTCGCCCGCGCGTCCGCACGACGGCGAGACCCTGCGCTCCACCCTGGGCGACGCCGGGTTCACCGACATCACGGCCGCAGGGACGGCTACCGGCCCCGGCACCGTCCTCCTGGCCCGCCGGCAGCAGCGCCCCCAGGCGGCCACGCCACCGGCCCCCGCGGCCGGAGCGGCCTCGGGCCCCGTCTCGCCGACGCTGTCCGGCCGATGGCTCCTGCTCAGCGAGACCGGCCCCACCGCCAACCCCCTGATTCCTGCGCTCGCGACCGCCGTGCGCCGCGCCGGAGCCGACGCCGTGGAGACCGCCACCGTGCCCGGGCCCGGCGAAGCGGAGCACGCGCTGCGTGACCCCGCACCCTCCCACTGCGTCCTGATCCTGGACGCCCCCGCCCCCTGGGACGACGCCCCGGCGCTCACCCGGCAGGCCGTCCAGCGGGCACAGATCCTCCGCACCGTGGCCCGGACCCTGTCCGCGCGCTCCCAGGACGACCCCCCGGCCCTCTGGCTGATCACCCGGCCCACCGGCGCCCTCCCCGCCCCCGAACGGCCCCTGGACCCCGCCGCCGCGGCCGTCTGGGGCACGGCGCGCACCCTCGCCAACGAACGCCCCGGCCTGGCCGTCCGCCGTGTCTCGCTGGACGGCGGCGCGGACGCCACCGCCGACGCCGACCGGCTGGTACGCGAGTTCCTGCACGCCGCGCCGCCCCGCACCGGCCCGGACGAGGACGAGGTCGTGCTGACCCCGCGGGGCCGCTACGTGGCGCGCCTCACCGACCGCCGCCCCGCCCCCGGCCCGCAGGCCGCCGACGACGAGCCCTACACCCTCGAACTCCGTAGCCAAGGGCTGCGCAGCCGCACGGCCTGGACCGCCGGGCCGCCGCCCGCCTGCGCCCCCGGGGAACTGCTCGTACGCGTCCACGCCGCCGCCCTCAACTACCGCGACGTCATGCTGGCCACCGGCCTGCTGCCCCCGGACGCGGAGGTGCCGCTCCCGGGCGGGCCCGCCCTCGGTCTGGAGTGCGCCGGCGAGGTGGTCGCCGTCGGACGCGACGTGACCGGCTACACCCCCGGCGACCGCGTCTACGCCGTCGCCCCGCGCTCCCTGGCCTCCCACGTGCGCGCCCGCCCCGAGTCGGTGGGGCGCGTCCCCGACGGCATGAGCCACGAACAGGCGGCCACCCTGCCGGTCGTCTTCCTCACCGTCCACTACGCCCTGTCCCGCCTGGCACACCTGCGCCCCGGGGAAACGGTGCTGGTGCACGGCGGAGCGGGCGGCGTGGGCCTGGCCGCGCTCCAGTACGCGCGCCACCTGGGCGCGCACGTCATCGCCACCGCGGGGACGCCCGCGAAGCGGGACCTGCTGCGCGCGCTCGGCGTCCCGCACGTGTTCGACTCCCGCACGCTCGACTTCGCCGAACAGGTACGGGACGTCGGTGACGGACAGGGCGTCGACGTGGTCCTCAACTCCCTGTCCGGCGAGGCCATCACCCGCAGCCTGGAGGCCCTGCGGCCGGGCGGGCGGTTCGTCGAGCTCGGCAAGCGCGACATCTACGCCAACCAGCCCCTGCTGCTGCGGCCCTTCCGCCGCAACATCTCCTTCCACGCCCTGGACGTCAACCAACTGACCGTGCACGCGCCCGCCGCGCTGGCCGACGCCTTCCGCGAGGTCGGCGAGCGCGTCACCCAGGGCGTCTACCGCCCCCTGCCCCACGAGGCGTACCCGGCCGCCCGGGTCCACGAGGCGTTCCGCGCCCTCCAGCACTCCCGGCACCTGGGCAAGGTCGTCGTCTCCCTCGCCGAACCCCCCGCCCTGGAACGGCCGGTGCCCGCCCTCGCCCCGGCCGCCGACGCCACCTACCTCGTCACCGGCGGTACGAGCGGCTTCGGCGCCGCCACCGCCCGCCACCTGGCCGCCCGGGGCGTCCGCCACCTGGCGCTGGTCAGCCGCCGCGGCATCGAGGCCCCCGACGCCCCCGGTCTGGTACGCGAACTCGCCGCCCTGGGGGCCACCGCCCAGGTGCACGCCGCCGACGTCACCGACCGCGCGGCGCTGAGCCGCGTCTTCCGGCAGGCGCGCGACGCAGGCCGCCCCGTACGCGGCGTCGTCCACGCGGTCATGCACCTCGACGACGCCCCCCTGGCCGAGCTGGACGCCGAGCGCTTCCACGCCGTGCTGGCCGCGAAGATGCACGGCGCCCTGGTCCTCGACGAGCTGACCCGCGAGCACGAGGTGGAGCACTTCGTGGCCTACTCCTCGGTCTCCGCCCTCATCGGCAACCAGCGGCAGGCCCCCTACGCCGCCGGGAACCTCTTCCAGGAAGCGCTCGTACGCGCCCGCCGTGCCCGCGGGGCCGCGGGTCTGGCCGTGGCGTGGGGCGGCATCGACGAGACCGGCTACCTCTTCCGCGCCGGGATGACGCGGACCTTCGACCGCCTGGGCGCGGGCGCGCTGCCCCCGGACCGGGCCCTGGCCGCCCTGGACGACCTGCTCGGACGGCGGGCGGAGGTGACGGCGGTGGGACGGTTCGACTGGGCGCGCATGGCGCGCTCCCTGGCCACCCTGCGGTCCGCCGCCCGGTTCGCCCCCCTGACCGGCGCGGGCACCCCGGGGGAGGAGCAGAACGCCTCGGACGAGTTCACCGCGCGCTACGCCGCCGCCAAGAGCGACGACGAGGCCCGTGCTGTCCTCACCCAGACACTGATCCGGCTCACGGCCGACGTCCTGCAGACCTCTCCCGAACGGCTGGACGGCGCCAAGGACATCGCCTCCCTCGGCCTTGACTCCCTGATGATGGCCGAGCTCGCCGTCTCCGTGCAGCACACCCTCGGCTGCGAACTGCCGCTCATGGAGCTGGCGACCGTCCGCTCCCTCGCCGACCTCGCCGAGCGGGTGCACCGCGTCCTCCGCCAGGCCGCGCAGGACGACGCCGCGCGCTGAGCACGGCCCCGGGCCCCCGCTCCGTGCCCGGGGCCGCGCCGCCGACGCCGTCCCCTCGCTGCACACCCGTCGCACACCCGGGGACGGCACCGCACCCACCCGGACGAACAGGATCCGCCCGCCATGAGCAGCAGTCCCCCCACCCCCGTACCCACACCCTCACCTGTCGACCGGCACCTGCACCGTGCCGCGCACGCCGTCCCGCACCACGGCGGCTACATGGGCGTCCTGGGCATCCTGGAAGGGCCCGCGCCGAGCCTCGCCACCATCCAGGACCTGATGGCCGACGGCGTCCGGCGGGTCCCCGCCTGGAACTACCGCGTCTGCGCCGACAACCGACGGGTCTGGGAGCCCGCCCACGACCAGGACCTGCACCGGCACATCCACGCACTGCGCGTACCCCCGGGCCCCGCGCCACTGGAGCGGATCGCCCGGGCCCTGCTCGACGCGCCCTTCCCCGAAGGCGCCGACAACTGGGGCGTATGGCTCGTCACCGGCTGGGCCCCCGACCGCTACGCCTTCGCCGCCCGGGTCCACCACGCCCTGCAGGACGCCTCCGGCGCGCTCGCGGGACTGAGCGCCGTCGTCATCCCCGGCCTCCACCTCCCGCTGACCGTACCGCCGGAGGCCGAGCCGACCCTCGACCTGGTCACCGCCGCCCGCTGGGCCGCCCGGACCCTGCCGCCCCTGCTGCGGCCGACCGCCCGCTGGACCCCGGCGCGCCACGCGGCGGACCGCACCCGGACGCTGCACTTCGCCGTCTGCGACACCAGCAGGCTCGACGCGCTCGCCCGCGCGGCCACCGCCTCCCTCAACCAGGTCTACCTGGCCGTCACCGCCGGTGCCCTGCGCGCCTGGACGCCCCAGGACTGGACGGGCCGCGCCACCCGGCCGCTCCACGCCTTCGTCCCGGCCGAGAGCCGCCCGCCGGGCCACGAGCCGGCCACCCTCGGCAACCACCTGGTGGCCCTGCGGGCCGAGCTGCACTGCGCGGAGCCCGACCCCCGCCGGCGGCTCGACCTGATGCGCCCGAGTACGGACCCGCGCGGCGCCCTCGTCCCCCAGCAGCGGGCGGCCCTGCGGACCCTGCCCCGTATCGCGGGCTTCGCCACGCGCTGTCTGCTCAGCCCGCGCAGCACCGCGCTGCTGACCACCAACGTCCAGCTCGGCGCGGGGATGGCCGTCAACGGTGACCGTGTGTGCCAGGCCGTCAGCCTGCCGCCGCTGCTGTTCGGCCACCCCCTCACCGTGGCCCTGACCACGTACGAGGGACAGGCCACGGTCTGCTTCACCAGCGACCGCACCACCCCCGACCCCGAAGTGCTGCCGCAGCTCTGGCACGAGGCCCTCACCGAACTGGAGAAGGCCTACGCCACCGGGTGACATCGCGGCGGCCCGGTCATACCGGGGTGGGCAGGTCGGAGTGCAGGGGTGTGAGGCGGGCGGAGCGGAGTGCCTCGCGGGTGCGTGCGCGCTGGACCTTGCCGCTGGTGGTGCGGGGCACGCTCATCGGGCCGACGATGACGACGTCGGCGTGCAGCCGCAGTTCACGGGCCAGGCGCTGTTTGATGACGTCGGCGAGGGCGGCGGGGGTGCGGCCGTCGAGGTGCAGGGGGCGGATCTCCTGGACCAGGACGACGCGTTCGGTGCCGGAGGCGTCGGGCAGGGCGAAGGCGGCGCAGGGGCCGGTGGCGGGGTCGGCGGACTCGCTGAGGCGTTCCAGGTCCTGGGGGTGGATGTTGCGGCCGTTGACGATGATGAGGTCCTTGGCGCGGCCGGTGACGTACAGCTCGCCGTGTCGGAGGAAGCCGAGGTCGCCGGTGCGCAGGAAGGGGCCCTGGCCGTCGGTCGTGCGGGCGGCGAAGTGCGCGGCGGTGGCCTCCGTCTCGCCCAGGTAGCCGTCGGCGACGCTGTCGCCGCGGACCCAGATCTCACCGACGTGCCCGTCGGGCAGCGGGCAGGACGTGGTGGCGTCGACGATACGGACGTCGCAGCCCACGGGTTGCCCGCAGCCGACGAGGGCGGCGCCGTCGGGGGAGGGCTCGGCGCGGCCGCCCTCCAGGGCCTCGCGGTCGAAGTGCTCCACGGTGGGTCCGCGGCCGCATGGCGTGCCGGTGACCAGGAGGGTGGCTTCGGCCAGGCCGTAACTGGGTGCCCAGATGTCGGGGCGGAAGCCGATGGGGGCCAGGCGGCGGGCGACCGCGTCCAGCGTCTGGGGGCGTACGGGCTCGGCGCCGCTCAGGGCGAAGCGCAGGCACTCCACGTCCAGGTCCAGCTCCGTGAGGCGGCCGTGGGGGAGGTTGCGCAGCAGCCAGTCGTAGCCGAAGTTCGGGGCGAAGGTGTAGAACGCCCGGTAGCGGCTGATCATCCGCAGCCAGAGGAGCGGGTGGGCGATGAAGGTGACGGGGGAGCAGAAGACGAGGTTGCCGTAGGCCGTGAGCGGGCTGAGCAGCATCCCGACCAGGCCCATGTCGTGGTAGTGCGGCAGCCAGCCCGCGCCGGCCGGTGACGCGTCGTGGCGCAGCTCGTCCCGGACCTCTTCGGTCAGGATCGTCTCCCTGATGGAGAGCAGGTTGTGCAGGAGGTTGCGGTGGGTGAGGACGACGCCGCGGGGCTCGCTGGTCGATCCGGAGGTGTACTGGACGTAGGCGGTCGCCGAGAGGTCCTGTGCGAGCGGACTCCAGGTATCGGGATCCGGTAGTGCGGCGGTGTCGGTGGCGGCGCACGGCGTTCGGTGCGCGGTGTCCGGACCCCCGAGCCAGGCCTCCAGCGCGGGCCGGTGCGCGGTGTCGGTGAGGACCAGCGCGACCTCGGCGGCGGTAATGATGCCTTCGGCGCGGTGCAGGGCCCGCCGGTCGGTGTCCGGCAGCGGGGCGGGGACGGCGATACGTCCGGCGTACAGGCAGCCGAGGAAGACCGCCAGGAACTCCAGGCTCGCCGGGTACATCAGCAGGATGCGCGCGCCGGGCGGTGTCCGCTCGGTCAGCCAGGCGCCCACCGCGCGGGCGCGCGCGTCGAGCTGGGCGTAGCCGAGGCGCTCCACCTCCACGAGTTCGCCGCGGACGCTGTCCACGCGCGCGTACCAGCGGGTGTCGCCGAGAATCCACACCTTCTCGCGCAGGAACCGGACGAGTTCACTCACGCTCGGCCCCGATCCGCCCGGCCAGCGTCTCCTCGACGTGGTCGACCACGGCGCCGACCGTGTGCAGCTCCCAGGCGACCTCGTCGGGGATGCGCAGCCCGAAGCGCTCCTCGGCGAGGACGGTCATGCGGACCAGGACGAGGGAGTCCAGGGCGAGGTCGGCGACGAACGCGGTCTGCTCGTCGACGTGCCGCGGATCGACGCCGCCGCACTCGGCGAGCAGTGCCTTCACCTCGGCCAGGATGTCGGCCCGGTTCACCGCGCGGCCCCCTTCCCCGCCACGTCCCAGGCGACCGGCAGGGCGCTGAGGCCGCGCTCGAACATGCTGGGCCGCCACCGCGGCGTGCCGTCCAGGCGCAGGCCGGGCAGCCGGCGCAGGACCGTGGTGACGGCGGTCTCGGCGGTCATCCGGCCGATGTGGGCGCCCAGGCAGTAGTGCGGGCCGTGGCCGAAGGCGAGGTGCCCCGTCGTGGCCCGGCGCAGGTCGAGGCGGTCGGGCTCGGGGAAGCGCGCGGGGTCCCGGTTGGCCGCGCCCAGGCACAGGAACAAGGACTCGTCCGCGGGGACGGTCACGTCGCCGAACGTGACGGGCTCGAGGGTGCCGCGCCAGCTCGTGAACGGCAACGGGCTCTCGTAGCGCAGGAGTTCGCCGACGCCGCTGTCCCGCACGGACGGGTCGTCGCGCAGCGCGGCGAGCTGCTCGGGGTGGGTGAGCAGGGCGTGCAGGCCGTTGCCGACGCTGTTGATGCTGGGGTCCTGGCCCGCCACCAGCATCATCATGACCTGGCCGTGCAGCTCGTCCTCGCTGAGCAGGCCGTCGCGGTCGCGGGCCGTCACGAGCAGGGAGATCAGGTCGTCGCCGGGCGAGCGGCGCTTCCCGGCGACGGCCTTGCGGACGAACGCGTCGATCTCGTGGGCGAGCGCCGCCACGTAGGGGACGTCGTTGTTCCACTCGGCGGTGCGCCAGATCATCGCCCGCAGGTGGTCCATCTGCGGCGGGGCGGCGCCCAGGACGGAGAACAGGACGTTGCCGCCGAGCGGATAGGCGACGGCCGCCATGAGGTCGGCGCGGCCCCGGTCCGCGATCCGGTCGATGCGGGCGTCGACGAGGCGCTGCACCCGGGCGCGCCACTGCTCCTGGCGGGCGGGCGTGAAGAAGGGCCGCATGAGCGCGCGCAGTTCGGCGTGGCGCGGGTCGTCGCTGTCGAGGAGATGGACGAAGAGCCGTTCCCGCAGCTCGTCCGGCCAGTGCCGCAGCCACGTCCGGCCGGCGGTGGTACGGGTGCTGGCGCAGGTCACCCGGGGGTCGGTGTGGGCCCGGCGGACGTCGTCGTAGCGGGTGAGCAGCCAGCCCGGGCCGTCCGGGCTGACGATCCGGCTGACCGGCCGGTGCGCGCGCAGCCAGTGCAGGGTGGGGTACGGGTCGTGCTGGAACGCCTCGGTGAACGGGGCCGGGAGGCCACCGGGCAGGTCCTCGGGCGGCCAGCCCGGCGGATAGCTCCGGGGCGCCTCGACCCTCGGCCGGGGCTGCGCGGGGACGTAAGGGGCTGCGGCGCGGGGCTGCGGCGGGGACTGCGCCAGGGACACGCCTTGCAGGCGGCTGGTGCGCAGCATCGGGTAGTTGAGCTCGCCGTACCGGTCGCCGCTCAGCCCGGGGCCGCCGTGGTGGGAGAGGTAGGGCACGCCCGCGAGATGCGCGTCGTTGACGCGGAGCTGGCCGCAGGAGCGGACGTCCCGGACGAACCGGTCGACGACCGCCGGGTCCTGGGCCAGCAGGGAGTTGCGCAGGCCGTAGGAGCCGGAGGCGACGAACGACGTCATGCCGGTGAGGAGGTCGTCGTCGGGGGCGGGCTCGGGCACGACCAGGGTCAGCACCGGGAAGAACGTCTCGTGCCGCACGCAGCGCAGCTCCCGCGCGCGGGCCAGCCCGTCGATCCGCACGAGCGCCGGTTCGGCGAAGACGGCGATGTCGCTCTCCCGGCCGTGCACGTCCAGGTGGCGTCCGCCGGTCAGCACGCGGGCGCCCGCCTGCCGGGCGTCGGCGAGCGCGGCGTCGTACCCGGCGGTCTGCGGCGAGGCGGCGAGCACCACGCCGGGGTCGTCGGGGAAGCCGGGCCGCAACGCCCGGACGCGCTCGGCCAGCAGCTCGGTGAGCGGGTCGGCGATCGCGGGGTGGACGAGCGCGACGTTGGGGGCGCAGCAGATCTGGCCGCTGCCGTGGTAGGCCTCCAGGAGCGTCTCGACGGCCCGGTCGAGGGGCGCGTCGCGCCACACCAGCACCATGTCGTTGCCGCCGAGTTCCAGGACCGGCTTCTTGCCCGCGGCCAGGCACGCCTTCTCCAGCTGCTCGCCGCGGACGGAGTCGCCGAAGTACAGCACGTCGTCCACGAGCGGACTGGCCAGCCAGGCGTCCAGGGCCTGGCCGGGGTCGGTGCACAGCGCGGACAGGACGCCGGGCGGGGCGCCCGCCTCGGCGAGCGCCGGCACGGCGATCCGCTCCAGGAGGTACATCGCGGCGATCGGCGCCTGCCGGGACAGCCGCACCACCAGGGCGTTGCCCGCGAGGACGCACTGGAAGGCCGCCGCGACACCGAGCGCCGGGGTGTTCAGGGGCGGCTGGACGCACACCACGCCGTCCGGGACCCGGCGCAGCACCACCGTGCGGCCCTCCGGGTGGTGGCGGGTGTCGAGCTGCCGCAGGCACCAGTCGGTGGTCTCGGGGCCGAAGAACGTCAGGAGGTCGTCGACCTCGCCCCGGGCCAGCCGGACCGGGTGCCCTTCCTCGACCAGCAGCCCGGTCAGCGCGTCCGCGTGCTCCCGCACCCGGGCGCGGAACGCCTCGGCGAGGGCGGCGCGTTGGGCCAGCGGGCTGCCGCCCCACTCGTCCGCCGCCCGCCGGGCGGCGTCCAGCGCGGCGCTCATGTGGTCGGCTCCGGCGAGGGCGCAGCGGCCCAGGACCGTGCCGGGGTGGGCGTCGGGTCCCATGCGCCCGGCGTTGAGGGCGTTGCGGTAGCAGGAGGCGCCGACGGGGTCGTCGAGCAGCGCGCCCGCGCGCAGCGCGTAGACCCACGCACCGTGGTGCGGGGCGGTGACGCCGCCGACGAGCGGGCCGAAGCTGAGCACGTCCTCGGCGGTGTGCGCCGCCGGGCCGTCCGGGGCCTGACAGGTGGTCATGGCGGTCTCCTTTCAGCCGGTGGTGACGCGGGGGGTGGTGCCGCTGGCGGCGTCGGCGCGGGTGCCGGGGTGGGCGTTGGTGCCGGTGCCGGTGCCGAGGTCGGTGTGGGCGTGGGTGCTGGAGTCGGCATCGGTACTGGTACTGATGTCAGTACTGGTACTGGTACCGGTGTCGGCGCCCGTGCCGGTGTCGGCGGGGCGGACGCCCAGGCGCAGCAGGACGTGGCGGGCGAGGTCGGTGAGGGTGATGCCGCCCTGGAGGAGTTCCATGGGCGGGATCTCGACGTCCAGGCGTCGGCGCAGCGTGGTCAGCAGTTCGGCGCCCATGAGGGAGTCGACGCCGTAGTCCTGGATCGGCTGCCCGGGGTCGAGGCGGTCGGCGTCGGTCTGCAGGATCGGGGCCAGCATCTCGGCGAGGGCCCGGCTGACGGTCCGCAGGGCCTCGTCCGCGCTGAGGCCTGCCAGGGCGGCCGCGAGGTCCTGGCGGCTGTGTCCGGCGAGTTCGTCGTCGGGCAGCAGGGCCGCGAAGCGCGGCGCGGCCAGGGCGGGCAGCACGGTGCGCAGCCGGGTCCAGTCGAAGCGGCCGACCCCCGCGACGGCGACGCCGGACGCCGCCAGACCCTCCAGAGCGGCCAGCGCCTCGGCGGAGCCCAGGGCCCGGGCGCCGAGGGCCTCCATGGCCGGGACCAGGCCCGCGCGGGCCACGTGGCCCGCTTCGCCGAGCGCGCCCCACTGGACGGCGAGCGCCGGGCGCGTGCTGCCGCGGTGCCGGGCCAGGGCCTCGGCGTAGAGGTTCCCGCCGACGTAGGCGGCCTGCTTGATGTTGCCGACGGCTGTGGTGAAGGAGGAGTACGTCCAGAACAGCCGCAGGTCGTGCCGCTGGGTCAGCGCGTCGAGGACGGCCGCCCCGGCCGTCTTGGGGGCCAGGACGGTGCGGGCCCGGTCCTCGGTCAGCTCGGTGAGCAGGCAGTCGTCGAGGGCCATGGCCGCGTGGACGACCCCCGCGAGCCGGTGCCCGGTGGCGTCGACGGCGTCGATCACCTCGGCCATGGCGGCGGCGTCGGTGACATCAGCGGCGTACGGCGTCGCCGTCACGCCCTGCTCGGCCAGGTCGGCCAGGACGGCGCCCGCCTCGGGGCCGTCGGCGCCCCGCCGGGAGACCAGGGCGAAGTGGCGGGCCCCGCGCTCGGCCAGCCAACGGGCGGTGGCGGCGCCGAAGCCGCTCAGGCCGCCGGTGACCAGATAGCTGCCGTCCGGGTCCAGCCGCAGCGGTTCGGGGCGGGCCCGGACGGGGACCGGCCCGGTGAGCGGGTCGAGGTCCACGACGACCTTGCCGACGTGCCGCGAGTGCTGGAGCAGCGCGAACGCCTCCTTGACGCGGGCGGCGGGGTACACCGTGTGCGGCAGCGGCCGGTAGCGGCCGTCCGCCACCCGTTCGGCGAGCTCGGCGAGGATGCGCCGGCCGGTCACGAGGGCGGCCTCGTCGGCCATCAGGGCGGTGGCGTCGACGCCGAAGAAGGCGATGTTGCGGCTGAAGGGCCGCATCAGCAGCGGCTTGTTGGCATAGATGTCGCGCTTGCCCAGCTCGACGAACCTGCCGCCCGGCCGCAGGATCTCCAGGCCCCGGTCGATGGCCTGACCCGCCAGTGAGTTGACCACCACGTCGACTCCGTGGCCCCGGGTGAGGCGCAGGGCCTGGCCGGCGAATTCCAGGGTGCGGGAGTCCAGGACGTGTTCGACGCCCAGCGCGCGCAGCAGTTCCCGCTTGGCGGGGCTGCCCGCGGTGGCGATCACTGTGGCGCCCACCAGGCGGGCGTACTGGATCGCGGCGAGGCCGACCCCGCCCGCGGCGCCGTGGACGAGTACGGTCTCTCCGGCCGTCAGTCGCGCGAGGTCGTGCAGGGCGTAGTGGACGGTCAGGAACGCGACCGGCAGGGTGGCGGCCTCGGCGAACCCCAGGCGATCGGGGATGCGCATGACGAACGGCGCGGGCACCACCGCGTGGGAGGCCAGGCAGGCCGGGACCACCGCGCACACGCGGTCCCCCGCGGCCAGGTGGTGGACGCCCTCGCCCACGGCCGTGACGACTCCCGCGCATTCCAGGCCGGGCCCGTCCTCACCGGGCGTCCCCTCGGTCGCCTCCGGCGGCAGCAGCCCGGTCGCCTGCATGATGTCCCGGTAGTTGAGCGCCGCGGCGCGCACCGCGACCACCACCTCGCCGGCCGCGGGCGTACGAGGCTCCCGGCGCGCCCAGACCGTCTCGTACGACAGCCCTGGCGCGCGGATCTCCAGGGCGAAGGGCGCCTCGCCGCTCGGCTCGACGTGCTCGTCGGCCGGGAGCTGCCGCTCGCGCGGGGCGAAGCGGCCGCTCGCGGTGAGCACGATCTCGTCCTCGGGCGCCGTTCCGCTGTCCGTGTCGGCCGACGCGGAGGACTCCAGCAGTTCGCGGGCCAGGCGCTGTGCGTCGGCGGTCGGGTCGCCGAGGCGTTCCAGCGAGATTCGGGTCACGCGCACCCGGGGTTGTTCGTTGGCCAGGGTGCGGGCCATGCCCCAGGCGGCGGCGTCCTGCGGGTGGCCGGGGCGTTCCGGGGCGGGCAGCGCGCCGCTGGGGCGGGTCACCAGCCACACGGCCGGGCGGGCCTCCTCCGGCAGGCCCTGGCAGGCCGAGGCCACGGCGCCCAGCGCAGCCGCCCGGCGCACGGCCTGGTCCAGCATCGCCCCTGGGTCGTCGGGGGCCTCGCCCAGGAGCAGCACGACCGCCGGGTGGCCCGCGCCGGTCAGCGGTGTCGTCCAGGCCGCCGGGTCGCGGGGCAGGTCCAGCACGGGGACGGGCGCCGGGCCGTCGCCGCCCAGCAGGGTCGCGAGGTGCTCGGCCAGTGGCGCCTCCCCGGGGCTCTCGGTGGCGACGATCCACCGGGTGCCGTCCTCGGCGCGGGGCAGCGCGGGCTCGGCGACCATCTGGTCCGCGGGCGCCGAGGCCAGCAGCACCGAGGCGACCTCCGTGCCCGTGCCCAGGGCGTCCTCGACACAGACGACGTCGGTGAGGCCGCAGGCGCGCAGCACCTCCAGCCACTGCTCACGGCTTAGCAGCGGCGCATCGGGGCGCAGCTCGTCCTGGTGTCCCCAGAAGCTGCTCAATGCGCCGAAGAAGGGCAGCAGGTACTCGGTGTCGTGGGTCTCGGCGGCCAGCAGCCGGCCGCCGGGCGCCAGCAGGGCGCGCACCCGGTGCAGGGCCGTCCGCAGGTCGGCGGCGGTGTGCAGGGAGTTGGTCGCGACGATCAGGTCGTAGGTGCCGTCGGCGTACCCCTGCCCGGCGGGGTCGGCGTTCAGGTCGAACAGCCGGTAGTCGACGAAGGTGTGATCGTCGAAGCGGTGCCGTGCGGGGGCGAGGAAGCCGGCCGACACGTCGGTGAAGTGGTAGACGGTGCGCTCCGCGGGCAGCAGCGGCAGCAGCGCGGCCGTGGTGCCTCCCGTGCCCGCGCCGATCTCCAGGACCCGCAGCGGCCGGTCCTGAGGCCAGTCCCGCGCGATCTGCGCCGCGAACGCGGCACAGATGGCGTTGTGGACCCGGCAGGTCGGCGCGGTGTCGTAGAACTGCTCGAGAGCGCCCCGGGAGCCGTGGTCGGTGAGCAGGTGCAGGGCGTCCTGTTCGCCGCGCAGCACCCGGGGGAGCTGGGCGAGCTGACGCACGGCCAGTTGCACCTCGGCGGTGCAGGCGGGGAAGTCCAGCGGCAGCCGGGCCGCGAGGGGCTGCGGGCCTGGGGTGCCGGTCAGCCGCCACCGCTCGTCGTCCCCGAGGCCGGCCAGGCCGTGGCGGGCCATCAGGCGCAGCAGCGCCCGGGCGAACCGCTCGTGCCCGGGCAGCATCCCCTGCCCGACCAGGTCGGCGAACGTGAACCCGTCCGCCTCCGCGGGCACCAGGTCCGCGAACGCGGCGGCGGCCGTATGCGCGGTCAGGAGTTTCACCTGGGCCAGGAAGTCCCCGAAGCGCGTGGTGCGCACCTCGGCCCGGGCCGCGTCGACCCGCACGGCGACCGCCCCGGCGAGATCCTGGTTGCCGGGCAGCGGCGAGGGCGCGGCCGGCAGACGCTCGTAGGGTACGGCGCGCAGCACGGTCTCGTACCGCTGCGGCGCCCGCGCGGCCGGACCGGGCACGCGGCGCAGGCGTACGCCGTCCAGTTCCAGGCTGACACTGCCGTCCGGGTCGGCGACGGTGATGTCGAAGCACAGCTCGGTGCCGGTGCCGGTGCCGGTGCCGGTGCCGGTGCCGCTGCCGGTGCTCGCGCTCGTACTCGTACTCGTACGATCGCGGACGTGCACCACTCCCGCCGCGGCCGGGCTGCGCCACACCCGGACGGCCCCGATGGAGGCCGGGAGCCACCCGCCGGGCCCGTCGCCCGCCCGCGCGGCCACGAGCGGCGCGCAGGCCTGCAACGCGCCGTCGAGCAGCGCCGGATGCGCCACGTACCGGGCGGCGTCGGCCGCATCCGTGGTGTGCCGGTAGGCGGCCAGCGCCTCCCCCTGCCCGGTGTGCAGCCGTACGAGCTGGCGGAACGCGGGACCGTAGTCCAGACCGCTGGCCGCCAGAGCACGGTACTGAGCGTCCGCGTCACCCCGGCGCGGGCAGCGGGCGCGCACCTGCGTCAGGTAGACCCGCGCGGGGGAGCGGCCGATCAGCTCACGGACGCGGCACCGGGCGTGCGGCCGGGGCGGCGGGTCGCCGTCGTCGCCCTCGGAGGCCTCGGTGCTGGTGAGGGTCACCATGCCGTCGTCGGGTGAGTAGGCGAGCTGGACGCGGATGTCCCCGGCCCGGTCCCAGGGGACGACCAGCGGGCGGCTGATCTCCAGCCAGGCCAGTTCCACCGGGCCGTCAAGGACCCGCTGGGCCGCGGCCAGGGCCATCTCGACGTACCCCGCCGCGGGGAACACCACGGACCCGGCCACCTTGTGGTCGGCCAGCCACGGCACCAGCGCCGGTTCGACCGGCCCCTGCCAGGAGGGTTCCGCACTTGGCAGTCGCTCGCCGAGCAGCGGGTGGTCCAGGTGCCCGGCTCCGCTGCTGGCGATCCACTGTGACGGTGTGCCGCTCCAGTGTCGCTCGCGCTGCCAGGGGTAGGCGGGCAGCTCCGCCACGCGCGCGGGCCGGGGGAACAGGCGCGCCCAGTCCGTCTCCGCCCCCGCCGCGAGCAGCCCTTCCACCGACCGGCGCAGGGCGCCCGGGCCGTCGGTGTCGCGGCTGAGCGTGCCGAGCACGGCCACCCGCTCGCGGCCGGCGGCGATCCGGCGCAGATACGTCCGGAGCACAGGGTGTGGGCTGACCTCCAGGAGTACGTCGACGCCCGTGTCCAGGGCGTGCCCGACGGCGTCCGCGAACCGCACCGGCTCGCGCACGTTGCGCCACCAGTAGTCGGCGTCCAGCCCGTCGGCGGGCACCGGGCCCCCGGTCACCGTGGAGAGAAGCGCCCCGGCGTCGCCGCGCGGGGCCAGCCCGGCCAGCCCCGTGGCCAGCGGCGCCCGGGCCGCCTCCATGGCCGGGCTGTGAAAGGCGTAGTCCAGGTCCATGAGCCGGAAGAACACCTCCCGGCCCGTCAACTCATCGCCCAAGGCCTTGAGTTGGTTCGGCGGCCCGGCGACCGTCACGTCCTGCGCGCTGTTCTCCGCGGCCACGACCAGGCGCGGGTACGCCTCCAGAGCCTTTCGCGCCTCGGCTAGCGGCAGCCCCACCGCGGCCATCCGGCCACGCCCGGCCGTGACCGCCTGGGCCCGGCTGCGCACGGCGACCACCCACGCCGCCTCGTGCAGGGTCAGCGCCCCGACGGCGTACGCGGCGGCCACCTCCCCGACGCTGTGCCCGAGCGCGACCCTCCACCGCAGGCCCCGCTCACGCAGCACCGCGGTGATCCCGGCCTGCACCGCGAACAGCAGCGGCTGCGCGACCTCGGTGGCGTCCAGCGCCCACTCGTCCGCGGGCCGGCCCAGTTGCTCGGCCACCGACCAGCCGAGCCGGGGCGCCAGCGCGACGTCCACCGCGTCCACCTCGGCGTGGAACACCGGGTCGCCGAGCAGGTCGGCGGCCATGCCCGCCCACTGCGAGCCGTTGCCCGCGAAGACGAGCGCGACGCGCCCGCGCCCGACTGCCTCGCCGGAGGCTCCCGCGGCGGCGTCGGACAGCAGCCGCGCGGCCTCGTGCGCGGACTCCGCCAGCGCGACCCGGCGACAGCGGTGACGAGCCCGGCGGAGGCTGGTGGTGGCTGCGATGTCGTAGAACTCCCGCGGCCCGGCGTCCGCCAGCCGGGCGGCCAGCCGCCGCGCCGCCTCCTCGGCCGCCCGTGGGGTACGCCCCGAGGCGATGACGGGCAGGGGGCGCGGTGCTGCCTCCGGGGCCGGGGCGGGGTGGGGGATGGCGGGCGACGGCCCGAGGGGGGTGGTGTCGGACGGGGGGCTGGAAGGGGAGACGGCAGACGGGCGACCGAAGGAAGAGGCGACGGACGAGGGACCGAAGGACGAGGCGGCGGACGAGGGATTGAAGGGGGAGGCGGCAGACGGGGGACTGAAGGACGAAGCGGCGGACGGGGGACTGAAAGACGAGGCGGCGGGCGGTGGCGCGACGACCACATGAGCGTTGGCCCCTCCGAACCCGAAGGAGTTGACGCCCACGAAGCGCCGGCCCTCGCCCGCTGTCGGTGTCGGTGTCGGGGACGGTGTCGGTGTTGGTGTCGGGGACGGTGTCGGTGTCGGCGCCAGCGGACGCGTCGCGGCGACCGGCTCCAGCTTCAGCCCCGTGAAGTCGATGTCGGGGTTGAGCGGGTCCAGGTGCAGCGAGGGCGGGATGCTGCCGTACCGCAGTACGGCGAGGGCCTTGAAAAGGCCCGCCATGCCCGAGGCGGGCTCCAGGTGCCCGAGGTTGGACTTCACCGACCCGATGGGCAGCGGGCCCACCGTGCGGGCTGCACCCAACGCCCGGCCCAGCGCCACGCACTCAGCCGGGTCGCCCGTCTGCGTACCGGTACCGTGCGCCTCCACGTACACGACCTCGTCCGCGGCGATTCCGGCGCCCTCGTACACCCGTCGCAGCAGATCCTCCTGTGCCCGCGCGCTGGGCAGGGCGAGGCCGGGCGTGCGCCCGTCGCAGTTGCTGCCGGCGGCGGCGATCACCCCGTGCACCCGGTCGCCGTCGGCCACCGCGTCGGCCAGCGGCTTGAGCACCACGACACCCGCGCCCTCGGCCCGGACGAACCCGTCGGCGTGCGCGGAGAACGCCGCGCAGCGGCCCCGCTTGGACAGCATCGAGGCCTGGCTGAAGCCGACGAAGACGTTCGGGTTCAGCAGGACGTTGACCCCGCCGGCGAGCGCCAGGCGGCTGTGGCCCGACGCCAGTTCCTGACAGGCGCGTTCGACGGCGACGAGCGAGGAGGAGCACGCGGTGTCGATGGCCATGCTCGGCCCGCGCAGGTCGAAGAAGTGGGAGAGCCGGTTCGCCGCGATGGAGTGGGCGGTGCCCGCCATGGAGTAGGCGTTCATCTGCCGGGGCCTGGCCATCTGCAGGCCGCCGTAGGCGAAGTCCGAAATGCCGACGAACACACACGTGTCGGAGCCGGCCAGCGTCCCGGGGTCGATGCCCGCGTCGTCCAGCGCCTCGACGGCCGTCTCCAGCAGCAGGCGGTGCTGCGGGTCCATCTTCGCCGCCTCCCGCGGCGAGATCCCGAAGTAGTCGGCGTCGAACTCACCGAGATCACCCAGGAAACCGCCCTTGGCGGTGTACGACTTCCCCGGCCGCGCCATGGCGGTGTCGACGAACCGCGCCACCTCGAACCGCCCGTCCGGCACCTCTCCGACCAGGTCGCGCCCGGCCTCCAGGGCCTCCCACAACCCCGCCACATCCGTGATCCCGCCGGGCAGCCGACACCCCAGCCCCACCATGGCGAACGCGTCCGTCTTGGGCAGAGTCCCCATCATCCCGCCTCCCGGCACAGTCACGCACCGTGCGCAACTTATGCGCTGAGTAACGATGAAGAAGGGGGTGCGTCGAGTCAAACGCCTCGGGGCGTGACGCGCGCGGTTCACCGGGCCGAGGCGTCACCGTTCGTACGGGCGTCCGCCCGACGCCAACGCGCGCCCCCAGAAGGCCTGTTCGCCCGCATCCTCGCCCTGCGGCCCTCCACCACACCACCGCCCCCGCACCGCAGCCCCGCTGGGCCTGCGAACCTCGGCGGCCACCACGCCCACCACACCGGCACCGGACACACGACCAGCCACCAATGTGATGACCACCCATACGATAAACACCCCACCGCCCCACGCCAGACCTCACAAAAGCGCCAGGGTGAGCCCACAGACAAAAGCTTGACGACACCTCACACGGGCACCGTCACCGCCCCGCCCACGGTCTCAGTCGCCGGTGCAGGCGGGGCCGACGGTGTGCCCCAGCACGCTGAGGGTGGGAGAGCGTCGACCCCACCAGTTGAAAACCCCCGGAAGGAAGTCTCACGCTCCCTCCGGCCCCCGTCGCCATCAGTGCCTTCAACTGGCACGCCGCGCTCCGGATGATGGGGTCGGTCAGGTGCGGCAGCGTGCTTCCACCGGCCGCGAGGGCTGTCCATACTGCCCGCATGGAGTCCGCGTCATGGGCTGCCACCGGCCTGAGCTTGTTGCTCGCCCTCTCGGCCCTGCTGGTGTCGCTATGGTCCGCCCGTCGGCAGGCCGCTGACGCCGAGAAGGCGGCCATCATGCGCTTGGTGGCCGAGTTCAGCGTCACGTACCGCACGGAGGACTTCCAGGACTGCCAGCGCGCCGTGGTGGCGGAACTGAGAAGTGAAACGGCGCCGGATCCGCACGGGGGCATCTCCGGCCTCCCCGAGCCCCTGCAGAGCCGGGTCAAGAAAGTCGGGGGCTTCTACCAGGATGTAGGCACCCTGGTCGTCCTGGGGGTCATTCCGGAGTACCTGGTCGTGGCTCTCTACTACCGCTTCCTCCGTGAGGTGTGGCTGGCCGTCTGGCCCTACCTTGAGCGGGAACGGATCCTGCTGAATGCACAGAACGCCGGAAGCGTATGGGGCTCCTTCGAACACATCGCCGTCTATGCGCTCGACACCCCTTTCGCCGAGATTTCCAAGATGTTCCGCAGGCGCACCTACGTCGCCTGAACCGGCTTCTCTACTACCTGGTAGATGAGGATTCCGCAGCGAAACGGTGAGGCGGTCATGAGGCGGTCCGGCGTTGCCGCCCGGATCCGCACCCTCCCGGCCCGCTCGTACTCTGCCGCACTGACCCGCAAGACATGCTCAGAGCAACTCGGAGAGACAGGGCCGTGATCCGAGCGGATCGCACGCGGGGCCGTCGGCCTCACGCTCTCGCATTGCCCGTGCGTCGCTGCTCGGCCGCGGTCGCGTAGCCCCGTCGAGCCCGGGAGTTGTCCGGGAATCCTCACGGAATTGTCCGTGATCGGTAACGAAGGGAGCCCTTGGCCTGTGGGTTTCGTCCTGCGGGGTGGTCGCAAGGTGGCCCGGGGGATCGGCTAGGACATGGGTGAGAGGGGCGGGGCATGACACGGCATCGTGGTGGGCGGAGCTGGTACAGCAAGGTGATCGGGGCGGCGTTGGGGGTGACGGTGCTGGCCACCGGGGCCTCGGTGTGGACCGCGCAGGCCGGTGGCGCGGACGAGCCGGCGCCGAAGGCCTCCGCGTCGGCCGCGCCGGGCAGTGACGTCAAGCCGGTCGACGCGTCCATCGTGCACGCCTCGGAGGCGGGGAAGCGCGGTGTCAACATCACAATCGACGACGGCCCCGATCCCGTGTGGACGCCCCGGGTCCTCGACCTGCTGCGCCAGTACAAGGTGAAGGCCACGTTCTGCATGGTCGGGACGCAGGCGCAGGCGCACCCCGACCTCGTGAAGAAGGTCGTCGCCGCCGGGCACCGGCTGTGCGACCACTCGGTGTCGCACAACACCGCCATGGACAAGGACACCCAGGCCTACCAGTCGCGGCAGATCCTCGACGCCGAGCGCATGATCACGAAGGCTTCCGGGGGCGTGCGGCCCATGTACTACCGGGCGCCCGGCGGGGCCTTCACCCCGTACAGCCGTAAGCTCGCCGCTTCCCGGGGCATGCGCCCGCTGGGCTGGAACGTGGACACCAAGGACTTCGAGCGGCCGGGTACGGACGCCATCGTCGCCACCGTCCAGCGGGAGTTGCCCAACGGTCCCACCCTCCTCTTCCACGACGCGGGCGGCGACCGCACCCAGACCGTCGAGGCCCTGCGCCGCCTGCTGCCCTGGCTCAAGCAGCAGGGGTACTCCTTCGGCTTCCCGGTGCGATGACCGTCGCGCCGCAGGGGGGCGCGCCGTCCGCTTGACGGGCGGAGCGTCGGGGGGCGCCTGCTCGTCTCCATAGACGGGCTGGAACGAGCGTTCTATCCAGGCCGCATTATGGTGGAGGGTCCGTGGCTGCGGGTGATGTCCTGGAAGCCTTCGGGTGCGCGCCCGCCTCTCGCCTTCGTATCACATCGGGGCCGTACGCCCGCCTGCGACGCCACTCTTCTCGCGGTTCCCGCTTCCGTACGTCAGGCCGTTCACGACGCCGACGACACCGTCGAGCCGCCACGTGCGGTGGACGGCCTCGGCGGCCTGGCCGCCTAGGTCGACGTGGCCGTCGAGGGTGACGACGCCGTCGCGGACGGAGGGCCGTACGGCGTCGGGCGGCAGTCCCAGGACGCCGACGAGGATCTCCTCGGTCACCTGGCGGCGGATGTCGTCGTCCGTGCGCAGGAACACCCGGAGCAGGTCACTGCGGGTCGCGATGCCGATGAGGCGGTCCTCCTCGTCGACCACGGGGAGGCGTTCGACGCCGCGGCGCTCCATCAGGCGGGCCGCGTCGGGGACGGTCTGCTCGGGGTGGACCGTGACTGCGGGGCTCGACATCACGCCCCCGACGGTGACGGTGACGGTGACCGCGTCGGCCGGGGACCAATTCAACCAGCCGGTTCGCGTGCGGACCAGGTCGGTCCTGGAGGCCACACCGAGGACCTTGTCGTCCTCGTCCACCACGGGCAGTCCGCTGAGGCGATGGTGGTCGAGCAGCCGGACGATGTGCTGGAGTGGTGTCGTCGGGCTCGTCTGCACCACGTCCCTCGTCATCACTTCGCCGACGGTGCGTACGGTCACGGCGCTCTCTCCTCCACGTCGGTTCCATGACGCTCACCTGCTGTCACTTCCATGGGCTTCGTCCAGCGCGGGTGACCGTCTCAGCCTCGGGCGTGCCGGGCGGTGCGTGGCAGGTGCCGGCGGTCCCCTCCGAGGGGCCGGTTGGCCCCGGGCACCCCTGCCGTCCCGGACATCCGCCGTGTGCGTGCCCGCGTCGGCACGCGCTCTCGCACGGCCGAGGCCGGGACCAGCCCGAAGGGTCGACCGGACGGCACCTGCGCCAAGCCCTGGCCGGCACCGCCCACCGGACGCCCGACGCCCGACGCTTGGCGGGGCATCGCCGACACGCGCCGGTGCGAGCGCGTCCGGTGAAGGGGCCGGAGTTCAGGCGTCGGTGGGCTCGTCCGCAGGGGTCAGGCGGATGCCGGTGACCAAGTCGGGGTGGATGCGTACCGCGTAGTCCATGGTGCGGTCCACCCAGGGGTGGAGCAGCGCCTGGTAGCGGGCCAGTTCGCGTGGGTCGGTGACCAGGCGGGCGTAGCCGGTGACGACCACGCTCCAGCCGAGGTGCCGTACGGGGTCGATGGCGTCGGCCTCGTACGCGACGACGACGCCCGAGCCCGCCGAGTGCCGGGTGCGCGAGGTCAGGGCCGAGCCCTCGTGGGTGCGGATGACGATGTCCCCGCCGTCGACGAGGTGGTTGACGGGGCGGATCGTGGGGAGCGCGTGCTGGGTGAAGACGACCCTGCCCAGGGAGACGCTGCCCAGCAGCCGGAGGGCTTCGGCGCTGTCGAGGTGCACGCTGTGCCGGGGTCCCGCGGCGGGGCGCAGGCTGCTGTCGGCGGTCATGGGGAGGCTTCCGTACGGGCTCGTGACGTACTGCCGGGTGTCCTCGGCAGGCGTGCCGGTGCCGGTGCCGGTGTCGGTGCCGGTCCCGGGACGGCGCCGAGGGCCGCGGTGTCGCTTCCCGCCGGGCGGTACGGCATCCGTGCGTCCTTTCACGCATCGGGGCGGAGCCCGCCACGCCCCCGGACGTCTCCGCCCGGGGATCGCGACGGGCGCGGGTCACGTCATTCGAACGCCCTTGGTACGGGCGGCGGTAGGGCCGTTCGGCCCTGGCCCGTGTTCCGGGGGCCTGCCCGGGAGGAGGCCTGTCCGCCCGCAGGCCGTCCCGCGCGCCGGGTGGCCTGCCGGTGCCGTGCTGCCGCCGCCGTGGTCGGTGTCCGTACGGTGCTCCTGTCTTGGCAGACTGTTCGGTCAGGCCGCGCGGACAGGGCCGATCGGCCCTGGTCGTCCGGCCCCGAACCGAGAAGGATCTCCACCGGGATACCCCTTCCGCGTGCCCTCGCGCGGGAACAGCCCCTCGCGACCCCGCGAGGGGAAAACGGTCAGACGCCGACGGCACAGGAGCTTGGGATGGCGGACATGGCGGACAGTGAGCAGAGCGGCCCCGACACCCCGGTCCGGGTCTTTTTGTTGGACGACCACGAAGTGGTCCGGCGCGGGGTGCACGACCTGCTGAACGACGAGGCCGACATCACCGTGGTCGGGGAGGCCGCCACCGTCGAGCAGGCGCTCGTCCGCGTCCCCGCGCTGCGCCCGCACGTGGCGGTCCTCGACGTCCGGCTGCCGGACGGCGACGGCGTCACCGTCTGCCGGGAACTGCGCTCCCGCATGCCGGACCTGGCCTGCCTGATGCTGACCTCGTTCGACGACGAGGAGGCCCTACTCGACTCGATCATGGCGGGCGCTTCCGGGTACGTGCTGAAGCAGATCCAGGGCTCCGACCTGGTGGCGGCCGTGCGTACGGTGGCCCGTGGCCAGTCGCTGCTCGACCCGAGCGCCACCGGCAAAGTGATGGCCCGGCTGCGCGGCGAGCAGCGGAAGCAGGAGGAGCCGGAGGTGCTGCCGGGGCTGACCGAACGGGAGCGGGAGATCCTGGCCCTGGTCGGCGAGGGGCTGACCAACCGCCAGATCGGCCAGCGGCTGTACCTGGCCGAGAAGACGGTCAAGAACCACATCTCCCGACTCCTTGCCAAGCTCGGCGTCGAACGGCGCATCCAGGCCGCCGTGATAGCCACCGAGGCCCGCGACCGGCTGCGGCGGTAAGGCCGCTGACGCGGTGTCATGCCGGGCGCCGGTGGGCCCTGCCGCACGACGCCGGGCCCGTCCGCACCCGGAGGCCCAAGCCGGGTGCCCCCCGGCGCGTCCACCTGATCCTGTACCGTCCCCTGCGGCCGACCGTTACCGTGACACCACGGGGACGGTCCGCCGTCAGCATGCTGAGGGGACGTGGAGGACAGCCGGTGGGAAGCGCCGAGGAAGCTCGGGTGGCCCGCGTGCGGCTGCCGCAGCTGAGGCTGGACGAACTCCTGGAGGAGCTCCAGGCCCGCCTGGACGCGGCCCGCAGCACCCGGGACCGGGTGCACAGCCTGCTGGAGGCCGTCCTCTCGGTGGGGCGTGAACTGGACCTGGAACAGGCGCTGCGCAGCATCGTGCAGGCCGCGGCGGTCCTTGTGGACGCCGAGTACGCGGCGCTCGGCGTGATCGGGCCGGACGGCAAGCGGCTGTCGGAGTTCCTCACGGTGGGCGTCACCGACGAGCAGATCGCGAAGATCGGCCCCTTCCCGCAGGGCCACGGCATCCTCGGGGAGCTGATCCGCCACCCCGAGCCCCTGCGGCTGAACAAGCTCTCGCAGCACCCGTCGTCGTACGGCTTCCCGCCCCACCACCCGCCGATGAACAGCTTCGTCGGCGTCCCGATCAGGGTGCGCGAGCAGGTCTTCGGCAATCTGTACCTGACCGAGAAGCGGGGCGGGGCGCAGTTCGACGAGGACGACGAGTCGGTGCTTTCCACGCTGGCCGTGGCGGCGGGCGTGGCGATCGACAACGCCCGCCTGTACGAGGAGTCCCGGCTCCAGGAGCGCTGGCTGCGGGCGAGCGCCGAGGTCACCCACAGCCTGATGTCCGGCAGCGACCGAGGCGAGGTGCTGCGGCTCATCGCCGAGCGGGCCCGGGAGATCACCGGCGCGGCCCTGGCCGTGGTCGCGGTGCCCATGGAGGGCACCGACTCGCTGACGGTGGAACTCGCCATCGGGCAACACGCCGAGCCCCACCGCGGCCTCGTGCTGCCCGTGGACGGCAGCCTCATCGGTGCGGCCTTCCTGGGGGCCACCCCGGTCTCCAGCCCGGACATCTCGTGCGACCCGCGGATCTCCGTGGAGCCGTCGCGGTTCACGGGCCTCGGGCCGGCCGTCGCCGTTCCCGTCGGTTCCGGGGACGGCCTGCGGGGCGTGGTCCTGCTGGTGCGGGCGGCGGGCCGGACGGTGTTCTCCGCAGGGGAGACCGAACCGCTGCAGGGCTTCGCCGCGCAGGCCGCGGTGGCGATGGAGCTGGCGGAGCGGCGCAGGGACGCGGAGCAGATCGCGGTGCTCCAGGACCGCGACCGCATCGCCCGGGACCTGCACGACCTCGCCATCCAGCGGCTGTTCGCCACCGGCATGACCCTGCAGAGCGCCGGCCGTTTCATCGAGCACCAGGAGGCCTCGGAGCGCGTGGCGCGGGCGGTGGACGACCTGGACGAGACCATCAAAATCATCAGGTCCACGATCTTCGGGCTGCGCTCGCGCGACGAGACCGCGGGTCCCGGCCTGCGGGCACGGACGGTACGGGCGGTCGGCGAGAGCGCGCCGGTCCTGGGGTTCGCGCCCAGCGTGCGCATGGAGGGACTGCTGGACACCCATGTGCCCAAGGAGACCGCCGACCACGTGATGGCGGTCCTGTCCGAGGCGCTGACCAACGTCGCCCGGCACGCGCGGGCGAGCCGCGTCGACGTCGTCCTGGAGACCGACGGGCGCCACGTACGGCTGCGGGTCTCCGACGACGGCGTGGGCATCCCGGCCGGAGGCCGCCGCAGCGGGCTGCGCAACATGGCCGAACGGGCCCAGCAGCTCGGCGGAGCCCTCGACTGCGCGAGCCCCGAGGGCGGCGGCACGACGCTGGTGTGGCGGGTACCGGTCACGGAGCAGTAGACGGCGTACGGACGGCCCGTTCGGCTGCGTCTCAGGTCTCGCGCCTCGCGCGTCGCGGCGGGCCGCAGCGGTCCTCGCGGACGGGGTGGCCGCGACCGTGGGCGGCAGGGCCGGTCATCGGGTGGCCACCCCCCTCGCGGAGTTCACGCCCGCTGCGGTACGACGGCGACCGGGCAGGCGGAGTGGTGCAGGAGCGCGTGCGCGACCCGGCCGAGCTGGAGCCCGGGCCCGAGGTGCGCGCGGCGCCGCCGGACGCCCACGACGAGCAGGTCCGCGCGGTACGAGGCGTCGAGCAGCGCCCTGCGGACGAAGCCCTCGACGGGGTGCTGGAGGACGGCGACGGACGGATGGTCCGCCACGGCGCCGCGCAGCGCCGCCGCGAGCCCGTCCGCGGCTCGCCGCCGCGCGGCGGAGGCCGGCTCCTCGGGGGAGCGCGCGGGCCCGGAGGCGTCGTACCGGACCGGTCGCCGCCAGGCCCGTACGGCCTCCAGCGTGACCTGGCGGCGCTCCGCCTCGGCGCAGGCGAACCCGACGGCGGCCGCGCACTCCGGCCCCTCGCCGACGCCCACCACGACGCGCTGCCGCGTCCCGGCGCGGGCCTGGTTGTCGTGGCTGCCGCGCAACACGATCACCGGGCAGGCCGCGCGGGCAGCGACCCCGAGGCTGACCGAGCCGAGCAGCAGCTCCACGACGCCGCTGCGGCCGCGGGAGGCCACGACCAGCGCGGTCGCGTTGCGGCCCTCCCGCACCAGGGCGGGGACCGGCTCCTCGTCCCGGACGCGGACGGAGACCCTGAGGTCTTGGTGCGCCCGCCGGGCACGCCGTGCCGCCGCGTCGACGACGGCGTCGGCCCGTTCCTTCGACGCGAACGCGAACGCGAACGCGAAGGCACCCGCGAACCGGCCCGGCTCCCCGGGGAACGCCGTCTCCTCCTCGTCCTCCCGGGAGGCGGCGTGCACCAGACGCAGCGGCACCCCGCGCAGGGCTGCCTCGTCGGCGGCCCACGTGACGGCGCGCAGGCTGTGCTCGGAGCCGTCGACGCCCACGACGAGCGGGAGTTCCATCCGCCTCATCTCTCTCCCGTGGCCGGTGGGGCGCCCCTAGGAGCCGATCGGGATGCGCAGCACCTGACCCGGCACGATCTTGTCGGGGTCGGTGAGCTGGTCCGGATTGGCCCGCATGATGCGCCGGTGCAGGGAGGCGTCCGCGTAGTACGTCTTGGCGAGCGCCGACAGGGTGTCGCCCCTGACCACCTTGTGTTCGCGGTAGCCGTAGTAACCGGGCACGATGCGCGGCCCGTAGAGAACCGGGACGGTCGCGACGTTGATCTCTCTGCCGTCCTCGGCGCTGATGTCGAAGACCTGGACGAGCAGCCGGTCGGCCCGGAACGCCGCCCGGCGGACATCGACCCGCACGTGGAACTGCCCGTGCTCACCGGTGCCGCCACCGACCGAGAAGTGGCCGGTCACCTCGTCGTGCCCGTCGCCGACGCGGTAGTGCAGCGTCGCTTCGTGACCGGTGCCGACGCCGCCCACGTGGACGGCGTCGTCCACCAGGTCGAGCTTGCGCGGCTGGTCGATCCGGTTCGTCATAAACCCTCCCGGAGGGCGAAGGGACGTGCTCCTGCCCTCTCACTCAACACCCTTTCGGCGGCGGGGCAAGAGCGCGTTTCGGGCGTACGGGAACGGGAGCTGGGCGACCGGGCGGTGGCCTGGTGGCACAACCCGCCCTCCTCTCTTTCCGCTATGGAAAGCCGCCCTTAGACTTTCCATAGCGGAAAGAGAGGGGAAGGCAATGGGATCGATGAATCCGCAAGAGGCGCGCACCGCGCTGGACCAGGCCACGAGTGCTCGTGCCCGCGGCGCCGCACACGGCATGCGTCCTGGGTGGTACTACCCGGCCATGGGGCTCAGCCTGTTCCTCGCGTTCGCGTCGTTCAGTCTCGGCCTCGGCACCTTCGGTGTCCCGCTGGGTGCCGTGATCGGTCCCGTCACGCTTGACATGGTGGCCAGGAACACGGCAGGCGCCTCGCCGTACCGCGTGTACACCACACCGGCGACGCGTGGGATCAGCAATGCCTTCGTGATGTTGACGGCGGCTCTCGCGGCCGTCGGCCTGGTCCTGGACCGGGTGGCGGACCTGCGCTGGCCCATGGCGGTGTGCGGAGTGGCGGCGCTCGTGGTCACGGTGGTCACCGGCCGGCGGCTCGACCGGGCCCGGGCGGCGGAGCTGCGGGAGACCGAGGGGCGGGGATGACGGGGGCGGCTTTCGATGAGGTGATCCATCCGTACAACCGCCTCCAGGTCTGCGCGATGCTCAGCTCGGTCGAATCGCTCGGCTTCTCCGAGGTGCGCGACGCCCTCGGCGTCAGTGACTCCGTACTGAGCAAACAGGTTAAGGTCCTGCAGGAAGCCGGCTATCTCGCCGTGCGCAAGGAGACCCACAACTCCCGCGTCAGAACCTGGCTGGCACTGACCCCCAAGGGCCGCAAGGCCCTGACCGCCCACTTGAGCGAGCTGCGCCGCATCGCCGAGGCGGCCGGCCTGCGGGACTGAAGCCCTGCCGGGCAAGACCGCAGGGCACAGCAAGAGAAGGACAGAGCACCATGGCGTGCGTAGTGTCAATGGCCTCCACGGACCTCCAGCCGGAGAGGCGGGGCCTCATGCGCGCACACCGACAGCACCGCCCCGGCCCCGGAGGGCCGCGGCCTCCGGTCGCCTGCCTGGGGCGCCCCCTCACCGACCCCACTCGCCCGCACGGACCGCGGCTTCGTCCGGT
Source organism: Streptomyces sp. CC224B (assembly GCF_030010595.1). NCBI lineage: Bacteria > Bacillati > Actinomycetota > Actinomycetes > Kitasatosporales > Streptomycetaceae > Streptomyces > Streptomyces sp. CC224B. Next base: position 78,901 of record NZ_JASCXL010000018.1, read on the forward strand.
TCCTCGGCCAGCACGACGGGGACCAGGACGACGGAGCCGACGGCGGCGAGGGCCCTCAGCGGTGACCCCCGGCCACCCGCACACGACGCTCCCGGTAGTGAGTCCCGCCATGCACACCAGCACGCACACGGTCCTGATACGACCGAGAGGCTGATCGAGGCGGAGCTCCCGCTCGACCGCGAGCCGTACGAGTGCCTCGTTGAGGCGCGCTGGACGAACGCCCTCCGCGCCGAGTACGACCACGGGCCCGCGTGCGGAGGGCGGCACCCTCAGAAGTCTTACGCGGGCGTCGGCGTCTGGAAAGGCGTAGCGTCACGCCTTCCTCCCCGGCCGGGCCCCTCCCTTCGTCCAGGCCCGGACGAACAGCTCGTGCGCGGGTGCCGGGATGGTGGTGGGGGCTTCCGTTCGGGCGGTGGGTGTGGGGCGTGGAGCCTTCGCGGTTCTCAACTCCGCGGCCTTGGCGCGGTGGCGTGCGAGGGACCAGGTGTTCCAGCGGCGGACGGTGCGGTCGGCCGGGCGGTTGAAGGTGTGCAACTGGAGGTGGAGGGCGGCCGCGTCGCGGCTGACGCCGAGGGCCGCCGCCACCTCGTCCACCAGGTCCGGGACGCTGAACAGCGGGTTGGCCTCGTACTGGCCCGGCGGAACGGGGGTGGTGGCGGACCGGTCCGCCAGCCTGCGCAGCGCGGCGAGGTGATCGGCGGGCAGGTCCGTGAGCCGGTCGAGCAGGGCGCGGGCACCCCGCGCCGCAGGATCCGCGACCGGGCGCTCGGTGAGAGCCCAGGCGGCGGCGGTGGCGGCGGCCCGCAGGCCGTCGGCGTCCAGAGGCGCCTGGAGGCGGCCGGTGAGCAGGGCCGTGGCCCAGACCTCCGGGAGCCCGTGGGCCTCGGCGAGGGCGGCGGCATGGCTGCCGTCATCGGTGTACGGGGCCCTGCCGAGCAACTGGGTCCAGACCGCGGCCATGCGTTCCGCGGCCGCGGTCATCCCGCCAGGGGCCCAGAGCTCCGCCGGGTCGCCGGGCATGGCCGCGGCGAGCACGGCGCGTCGGCCGGCCGGACCGAGCCGTCGCCTGAACTCGGCGTACGCGTGGGAGGCGGTCCGGTCCGCCTTGTACGGCTTGGCGCGGAGCAGCTTGCGGTGTGCGTCGTAGTCGTCGCTGCCGGCGAATCCGTCGAGGACCAGGGCGGCGATCGCGCGCGGCACCCCGGTGCGCCAGCGGAACAGGTCCACGGCCTCCTCGGGCACCGGCAGCGGGCCCTGTTCAACGAGCAGGGCCAGCAGGCGCGGGAGCCGGGTGGTGTCGTCGCCGGCGACGGTGTGCGTGGCGCACTCCTCGGCGTCGGCGGGCACCGGGTCGGCTGCTCGCTGGAGGAAGGGGGCGAGGCCGCTGCGGTCCGGCCCGGAAGCCACGGCGCAGCCGTCCGCGCGGAGTTCGGCGATCCGCTGCTCCGGGGCCCGTCCGGTCCGCCAGGAGGAGCCGGCCTCCGCGAACGGCTGCCGGCTCCATACGCCGAGCAGCGCCGCGAGCGCCTGGCGCTGCTCGTCGGGGGTGGCCGCGACAACGGTCCGCCAGGCCACGGCATCGATCCGGCCGGTCAGCACCGCCCACTCGGGGGGCGGTGCGGGCAGGGCGAGCACGCGTACCTCGTCGTCGATCTCGCCGCGCAGGTACCGGCCGTCGGCGGCGACCGCGGTGAGGAGGGCGGGCTGCGGCTGCGGCCGGCGTTCCTCGTAGGCGCGCACCTGGGGCAGCAGGCCGTGGAGGGCCGGGACGAGCCGGTTGTCCGGCGCCGGGTCGGGCAGGTCGACGACCGGCCCGGCCCGCATGACGGCGACGCGGTGGGACAGCTCCCGGCGGCGGCGCAGTACGTCGGCGGCGAGCCGGACGGCGCGGTCGACGCCCTCCTGGACCCGCGGGTGGGTCACCCCGGGCAGGGCGCTCCCGGTGCCCTGGTGCAGCAGCTCGCGCACCGCGGTGTCCGTGACCGTCCTGAGGGCCTGGGACGAGCGTTCGTCGCGCGGGGTGAGGAAGTGCCAATAAGCGGGTGGCGGCACCGGTCCGGCCAGCTCGCCCAGCGTGGCGCGGCCGCGGGAGCTGTCGCGGCTGCCGGGGAAGCCTCGCACCTGCCAGAGCAGCGAGTTGTCGGCGGCGGAATGGCAGCGGATGGTGGTCCCGCCGGTCAGGACGGCGTCCTCGCCGCCGAGCGGCAGGGCGAGGATTCCCCACGGGCGACGGCCCCAGGTGCGGCTGCGGTAGGAGGCGGTGCGGCCGTCGATGGACTCCAGCACGAACTCGCGGGGCGAGGGACCCGCGTACGGCGTGCGGTAGGCGACCCGGCAGCCGGTGAGCGTGCCGTCCTGGCCGAGCGGGGAGGGCGGGGCGCCGGGCGGCAGCGCGGCGAGGATCCTGTGGTCGACGAAGGGCTTCGTGCCGGGCGGCAAGTGGGCCGGGTCGTGGAAGGCGGGCAGGGCGCAGTCGGCGGTGGGAACACCGGTGGCCGGGTCGAGGCGGTACCAGCCGCCGTGGTTCTCGCTGAACACCGGGGCGCTCCAGAAGGCGCGGCCGTCGTGCATCTGGTAGTCACGGTGGCCGATGCCCTCACGGCCACCGGCTCGGAGGACGCGCTCGCCGTCGAACCGGCCGTCACCGTCCGGGGTGGCGAACTGGTAGCCCAGGCCGCCCTGGATGCTGCCGCCGTACGGACGCAGCCCGTACGTCTGCTCCGGTTCGGACCACTCGCCGGGGCGGTCGGACCAGTAGGCGGTGTCGGCGAAGTTCTCCTCGTGCTCTTCGTTCCAGGCTACGAGGAACTGGCCGCCGACCCAGTGCACGCTGTGGCCCAGTGCGCCGTCGGGCAGCGCCAAGGTGTGGTCCCCGCACAGCCCGGCGTGGTCGACGGCGAAGGCGCGGGTCGCCCCGTACACGGTGAGGACCGGCCACGTGCAGGTGACGTGCACGGTTTCGTCGGGCCCGAACTCGGCGAGGGCCTGCTCCAGGGCGGGCCAGCCCAGCTCCTCGGGGAGCCCGGCCCGCAGGGCGCGGGCCAGCGGGCCGGTGAGGTCGAGCGCGTCAAGGGCCTCCTCGATGCCGTCCAGGGCCGTGGCGGTGGGCCGGTCGAGGAGGCCCCGCAGCTCGTCGACGGCCTCGTCGGCGGCGGCGAGGCCGCCTCCGCGCAGGGCTTCGAGCAGCTTCTCGACGCGGGCGTGCACCTCGGCGGTGATGCCCGGGTTGTGCGGGAGCCGGCTGATGGCAGTGCCACCGCGGGTGCGGAGCCCGGCGTGCACGGTGCCCTCCAGCCGGGGGCCGAACACCGGGTCGGCGGCGAGCGCCTTGAGGTCGCGCTGCGAGCGGTCACCCCAGAACTCCAGGCTGACCGCGGCACCGGGGTCGTGCACGGGTATGCCCTCGGCGAGGCAGAGGTCGAGCAGGTCGGCGTCCAGATGCGGCCAGCCGTAGCGGTCCTCGTGCAGCCGGACCGGGGTGCCGTCCGCGCGCAGGGCCGGGGCGAACCGGCGCACCAGGTCGAGGAGTTCCGCGGGCATGGCCTGGCGGGTCACCCCGCCGCCGGCGACGGTGCGGTGGGAGTAACCGGCGGCGTACCGGCGCAGCCAGTCGCCGAGGCCGTCCTGCGGGGCGATCCGCCCGGCTGCGGCCGCGTCCGCGGCGCCGCACGCGATGAGCAGCCGCAGCCAGGCCGCCGCACCGTTATTCGACTCGGGAAACAGGTCGAGCAGGGCGGTGGCCTGCTCGTCGGCGGGCGGGTGCGCGGTGAGCGGGCCGACGGCCGCGTCGAGCAGCCGGTCGGGCACGGCTTTGCCTCGGGCGGCGGCCAGCACCCCGCCCAGCACCCGGGCCTCCTCCGCGGTGCCGAGACCTGCCGCGCGGGCCGAGTCCCGGACCCGGCGGGCCAGGTCGGCGGGAAGCTCGCCGGGTGACGCCGCCCAGGCGGTCAGCAGGCGGACGAACTCGTGGTGCGCGTCGGCCGGTTCGAGGACACCGGCCAACCAGGCCGGCGCACCGCTGAGTTCGCTGGCGGGCAGGGCGCCGAACCGGGCGAACAGCAGGAGGTTCGCCCGCCGCCAGCCGGGGTCGACCGGCAGCCCGTGGGCGCGTTCGGCGGCGCGTGCCTGCCCGTAGGCGCGGGCGGCGGAACGGCGGTGCGTCTCCAGCATCCAATGGCCGATGGTGTCCCAGAACCAGGGCAGGTGGGCGGCCGGCAGGCCCCGGGCCAGGCGCTCCGCGTCGTCCACGAACCGGCCGGGCTTCTCCCAGGACCGGTGCCGACTGCTGCCCGCCCGCTCCAGCACGTCGCGGGCGCCGCTCTCGACGCCCGGCCCCTGCGTGCGCGCCCAGTCGGCGTACGTCTCGGAGCTGCGGTGATGGGTGGGGAGGGGAATGGGAGTCCCGGTGCCGCTGGTCATGAGCGTGATCCTGCCAGGCGGGACTGACAGCGGGCCCGGGGGCCTGCGGGTCAGGAGCCGTCGGGCCGCGCCGCTCCGGACCGTGATACCGAGCCGTCGGACCGCACCGCTCCGGACCGCGATCCCGAGCCGCCGGACCGCACCGCTCCGGACCGTCATCCCGTACGGGACAACGCTGCGCTACGGATCAGGCTCTCAGCACTGCGACGTCAGGCGGCGGGACGCTGCGACGTCAGGCGGCGGGCGTCGGCGGGGGAGAGGTACGGCCGTGCGCGATGCCGGTGTGCGAGGTGGCGCCACCGGCCGGAGGCGTCGCGGCCTGCGACGGGGAGGACGAAGAGCGGGGCCCCCTGGCCCACGGCACATGTCCGGCGGCACACGTCCGGTGTGTCACACAAGACGCGCCAAGGCCTTCTCGGACGGGCTCCCGGCCGTCGCCTGGTACACGATGATCACCTGTTGCTCGGCGCCGCCGACGGTGAGTGCCTGCCTTCGCAGGGCGAGGCTGCCGACGACCGGGTGCGCGAAGCGCTTGAGTTCGTCGCGGGCGGGCCGCGCCTCGTGCCGCGCCCACAGACGGCGGAACTCGTCGTCCGTCTCCAACTCGGCGACCAGGCGGGCGGTTCCGGGGTCGCGTGGATCGGCCTCGGCGCGCAGGGCCGCCGCGGTCTGCGCGGCCACCTCCGCCCAGTCGGGGAAGAGCCGGCGGGACGCCGGGTCGAGGAACACCGCCCGGACCAGGTTGCGCCCGGGCTCGTACATCGGGGCGAGCGCGCGGGCCCGCTCGTTCGCCGCCAGCACGTCGAAGCACCGGTCGCGGACGTACGCGGGGCGGTCCGCCCACGCGTCGAGCAGCCGGCGTACATCCGCGGAGACCTCGGTCCGCGACGGCGGCGGCACGGGGCCGGGGGCGGCAAGGGCGAGCAGGTGTGCCGAGGCGTCGGCGTCCAGCTCCAGCGCCCGCGCGAGGGAGCGCAGCACCTGGGGCGAGGGGTGCCGGTCGACGCCCTGTTCGAGCCGGACCAGGTACGGCTCGCTGATACCGGCGAGCCGGGCCAGTTCCTCCCGGCGCAGTCCCGTCACCCGGCGTCGTCCGGTGGCGGGCACCGCCACGTCCGCCGGAGTGACCCGCCCGCGACGGGCCTTGAGGAAGTCGCCCAGAGGGTTGTCGGCCGCCATGATGCGAGGGTAACCCCGCGGGGGTGCTGGCTGCCGAGGTGCGAGCGGCGCAGTCTCGATGACATGAAGACCTGGTTCATCACCGGCGCGTCCCGCGGCTTCGGCCGCATCTGGGCCGAAGCCGCCCTCGAGCGCGGCGACCGCGTCGCCGCCACCGCACGCGATCCCCAGACCCTGCGGCCCCTCGTGGAAGCCCACGGGGACGACGTCCTCCCGCTCCGCCTCGACGTGACCGACCGCACCGCCGTGACTGCCGCGGTGCGCCGGGCCTCCGAAGTCTTCGGCCGCCTCGACGTGGTCGTCAACAACGCGGGCTACGGCCTGTTCGGCACGGTCGAGGAGACCACGGAGGAACAGGCCCGCGCCCAGCTCGACACCAACCTGTTCGGCCCGCTGTGGGTGACGCAGGCGGCCCTGCCGTACCTGCGGGCCCAGGGCAGCGGCCACATCCTGCAGGTGTCCAGCCTCGGCGGCCTCGCCGCCTTCCCCACACTCGGGCTGTACAACGCCTCCAAATGGGCCCTGGAGGGGATGAGCGAGGCCCTGGCCCAGGAGGTCGCCCCGTTCGGGATCAACGTGACCCTGCTCGAACCCGGCCCCTACGGCACCGACTGGTCGGGAGCCTCCGCGGTGCACACCGAGCCGTTGCCCGCCTACGAACCCGTCCGCGCCGCACGCCGGGCCGGCGCGTCCGCCCGCGCGCCCCAGGACGCGCGGGCCACCGCCGCCGCCGTCCTCGACCTCGTCGACACCGACGCACCACCCCTGCGGCTCTTCCTCGGCACCTACCCCTATCCCATTGTCGAGGCGGCCTACCGGCAGCGGCTCGACACGTGGAACGACTGGCGACACCTCGCGTCGCGCGCGTGACGCTCACAACGCACTCTTGCGTAAGGCCAGCGTGTAGCGCCACGACAGGACATCGAAAGCGAATGGAAGGCTGCGACAACGTCGCGCCATGCGTGTCGTGCCGTTTCTCGGCTCGGCGGGACGCCGTACTCGATATGGTGGCCGACCTCGGCGAGCCGGGGAGGGGGCTCGGCGGGGGCAGCCGCGTGCGCCTCGGAGCCTGCGTGCGGGCCATCCCCGACGGCTTCGAGGCCGGGCTCTCCACGGCGGGCCTCCTTCGGCAGGAGTAGCCCGCCCGGGCGGGCCCTCTCTCACCGCGTTCCGCTGAGCGGAACGCACGCTGGCCTCGCGTCGTGCCCCCCGACATAGTCGACATCCCCGCGCCTCTGCAGGCGCGGACGCGTTGAGGAAGCTCACGAACAGAGGCGGCGCTCATGACGCTCATGCGTCTCACGCTCAACACCCTCTACCTCTTCGAGGAAGAAGAAGCGGGATCGACCCGCCTGGGCCTGTACGTCAAGGTCCTCGACAACTCCGGTACCCAGGTGGCGGAGTTCCGCTGGAACCGGCGCAACGGCGAGGTCGAGGACAACTTCCAGTACCCGCTGGACGGCGACCAGGAATACCCGAGCGTCCTGGTGTTCGACATCGGCGGCGAACCGGGCGGCATCGGCCGCCTCCACGTCAAGGCGTACACGGACAACGACGAGCGCTGGCCCGACGAGGGCCATCACGAGAACTTCCTCGGCGAGGCGGAGGTCGTCTTCGACACCCGCGAGCCGAGCCAGCTCGGCCAGGTGCTGCTCGGCCCCACCACCACCGACAACGGCAACACCGGTTACGCCGTCACCGGCCTCCTCGAAACCGTCCCGCCACGCGGATTCCGGCACGTACGGCTCGTCTTCAAGGACGTGGTGGTCTTCGACGACGAGAACAGCGACTTCACGCACATGGGCCTGTACGTCCGCGCCTTCGCCCCGGCACAGGGTGACGCCGGGGCAATCGACCAGGAGCTCCTGCGCTGGAACAACAACGGGGACCGCGTCTTCGACGAGGCGCTCTTCCCGCTCGCCGGCGGCCTTCCCTCGCCCGTCACCACGCTGGCCGTGGGCGGGCCGACCCGGATCTGGGTCGAGGCGTACACCCACGACGACGAGGCCTGGCCGAGCGGCGGCGCCTACGAGAACCACCTCGGCCGCGCGATGATCACCATCGACCCCGGTGACCCCGACACGCTGGGCCGGCACGTCATCGGCCCCACCCAGACCGACCAGACGCACAACGGCTTCCTGGTCACCATGAGCAGCGAGCTGCTTCCGCCCGACGCCGCCCCGAACTTGGAGATCACCGGCGTCGAAGTCACCCAGGCCACGCAGCACTTCACTCCGCCCGCGGGCGGCCCCCAGCACGCGCTCGCGGCGGGCAAGGCCACGCTGGTCCGCGTCTACCTGGACTCCGGCATCGATCCGCGCGAGGGCGGCGGCACCGTCGACGGGGTGACCGGGACGCTGAGCCTCAACGGGGGTTCGTTCACCGCCCGTTCCTTGAATCCGATCACGGCCCGGCCCGTCGCCCAGGTGGACCGGACCCGGATCCACCACACCCTGAACTTCCTCATCCCCGCGGACCGGGTGACGGCAGGCACGGCCAAGATCATGGTGCAGGCGGAGGTCGCGGGCACCCTCAGCAACCCCATGGAGGTCACAGCCGACTTCCGGGCGACGCGGCCCGTGACCGTGTGGATGGTGCGGGTGTCGACTCCGACCGTCCCGGCGGTGAGCGCGGCCCGCTACCGCGCCGTCTCCGACACCCTCCCCCTGCTCTACCCCATCGCCGACACCGGCGGGATCGTCTACCACACGGTCCCGGGCCTGACCGAGATCCACACCACCCGCGACCTCACCGACGAGGACGGCCAGGGCGACTTCCTCGACGACCTGGAAGACATCCAGGAGGACCACGGCAACGACGACCAGCTGATCTACGCCATGGTCGCCCGGGCCGTCCCCATGGGCGACATCGGGGGCAAGGCCCGGTACGACGACCACGTCTCGTTCGGGTACGACCACGACATCACCTTCGCCCACGAGGTCGGACACCTCCTGGGGCTGCGCCACGCACCCTGCGGTGGCCCGGAGAACGTCGACGAGGACTACACCCCGCCCGACGGCCGCACGGGCGAGGTCGGCGTGGAACCGCTGAATCCCGGCAACATCCACCCGGCCACCGTCGGCGACTTCATGAGCTACTGCAACGCCGCCCCCCAGTGGATCGGCGGGTATCACTGGCTGAGGCTGCTCAACACGCTGTCCACACGCGGCGACCAGGCCGGGGAAGCGTCCCCCGAGCACCCCGTACCCGGCACCGTCCCCGCCGTCCCCGCCGTCCTCACCTCCACCAGCCGTCCGTTCCCGGGTGAGTACGTGCGGGTGCGCGGCAGGGTCACCCGCTCCGGCACCGTGCGCTGGGCACCCGGTCTGCGCACCTCCCGCAAGCCGTCCCCGCCCTGGACCGTCCCGGGACCCGCCTACACCGTGTCGGTGGAGGACGCGGCCGGTCAGGTCCTGGCCGACGCGCCGACGGCGGTGGTCTTCGACAGCGCCGAACAGCAGGAGGCACTGTTTAGCGCCCGGCTGCCCTACGCCCCTCGGGCCCACCGCGTCGTCCTGCGCCGCGACGGCACCGAACTGGGCGCCATGGCCGTCCCGGCCGGGCCGCCCCAGTTCGCGCTGAGCGCACCCCTGTCCACATCGGAGATCGACACGACCGGTGTGCTCCACCTGCGCTGGCAGCGCCTGGACATGGGGTGTCCTCGCTGGGGGAGGCGGCGGGCCCTGAGGTCGGTCATGGCGAAGTGGACCATGGCCTCGGAGCGGGCCGGGGGGCTCGTAGTCGCGGGCCAGGCGGCGGTGCAGCATCAGCTAGACGTAGGTCCGCTCGACGGTCCACCGCTTCGGAATCGGGGTGAAGCCCCCGCGTCCGGGGGTGTTGGACGATCTCGTGGTCGATGCCGAGCGAGGCCGGGTGGTCGATGAAGTGCTTGCGGTAGCCGCCGTCGACCCACACCTTGCGCAGGCGGGGGTGGTCGGCGGCGGCCTGCTTGAGGAGGGTGCGGCCCGCGGTGAAGTCCTGGACGCCGGCCGCGGTGACCAGGACCGCCAGCTGCAGGCCGCCCCGCCCCGGGGCAGGCCCGCGCCCGGCGCCGCCGCCAGGCCGCCGCGCTGCGCAGGGCCCGGCAAGAGCGTGCGGCGCGGAAAGCTGGGACGCCGACCATCGGCCCGCCGACGGCTCTGCGAACCACGGCCGGAGCCGAAACGCAGGAGATCAGCACTTCCCTGTTCCCGGCAGATCTAAGAAGCCGCAGGTGACACGGGTCAGCTGGAGAAGGTCATGTATGTGCCTGCGGCCACGTGGGTGGTGCCGGGACATGTCGCGGGTCCTTACCCGCGTGGGTACGGACCCGTGTGGACTCCCAGAGGCAGGGCTCCGGCGGGAGGAGCGCCGGGCCCCTGCTTGGTGGCCCGTCGCCGAACTCGGCTGGTCGTGCTTGGGGCTCAGAGGGCGTTGACGACGGCGCCGGGCAGGCTGGGGATCTCGATGTAATCGATCAGGGACCAGTTGGTGGTGTTGCGCTTGATCATGGCCTGCTGGTTGGCCTGCATGTTGTCGCCGGGGCCGGTGCCCGGGGACAGGATCGGCGCGGTGGGCCCGTTGATCGCCGAGGTCTGCTCACTCTTGTTGGTGTCCGCAGTGGCGGTACCAACGCAGGTCAGTGCCACGGCGGCGGTCGCCGTCAGGGCCAGCGTGAGGACCCGGGCGGTGGTCTTCTTCACAGGGGTGCCTGCTTTCGTGCGGGGGTGAGTCGCGAAGGTGTGCTGCTCAGGGACGTCTCAGGCCACGACTCAGAGTGCTGGCTCGCGCAGACCATGCGTCTACAGAAGGTCGTTCACAATGGGCAGGCCGACGTAGTCGATGAGGGACCAGTTGCTGGCGTTGGCCTTGTCCATGAGTTGCTGATTGCCCTGGGCGTTGTCCGAGGGGCCGGCGGCCGGAGAAAGGACTGGAGCGGTGGGCCCGCTGAGTGCGGACGTCTGCTCGCTCTTGTTCGTGTCGGCCACGGCGGTGCCCGCGGTGGGCACGGCAAGGGCGGTGGCGGCCAGCAGGGTGGTGGCGGCGAAGCGCCGGGGGGTGCGCATAAGTGGTTCCTTTCGGGCAAGGGGGAAAAGGGAGTGAAGCGGCGGGGCGGGGCCCGCGTGCGGAAGGGCCGCTGTCGTGCGGCCTCGCGGGAGAGGTCTCAGGGCAGCAGGGTGGTGACGGTCTCGACCTCGGCGTAGTCGACCAGCGCGTGGTTCAGGGTGTTCTTCTTGGCCATGTTCTGGCCGCCATACCGCTCATGCCATCGGCAGGTAGTCACATGAGCATCCAGTGCGCTGAACAACGCCCCACCCCGGGAGAAGGGCACGCACCCACACGACGGAACCCGCCCCAGCGCGGATTGACGGGCGGGACGCAGCAGCGGACGTGTCATCCAGCGAGATGCCCCAGGGCCCGAACGCTCGCTACCAGGACGGTGCCCGCAACGCTGAGGTTGAAAGACAGCCCCTCAGGCAGCCGTTAGCGCCGCCAGGGCGCGGCCCATCGCGGCGTTGAACGGCAGGACGCCATCCCCCTGGTCCGCTTCTTCCAGCAGATGTTCGTCGCCGGCCTGACCAGCCGAAGGATCACGGAACTCCTTCCGTGCGGGGACTCCGGGCACACCGACGCCGAGCAACGAGCCATGCTGCGCGCCGAGCGCGACCGCATCCAGGCCAAGGTCGACGACCTGCGGGCTGCCCTGGACCGCCTCGACGAGGTCATCGCGATCACGGACACGCACCCGTAGGCGCGGTCGGTCGGACGTCGCACCAGCGATCCACGGCTGGAGTACTAGACGACCCCCAGACCCTGGGACGGTGATCGCGCAAGGCTCGGCCGCCTTCGCCGGCGATGACGGCCGCACAACTCATAGGGCCCGACTGGGGACGCCCGATCGGGCCTCTGACATGTCCTCGCGAGGCGCCACACGGGATCCTCAATCACTCACTAAGACTTGTTCAGGTAGGTGAGGACGGCGCGGACACGGCGGTTGGTGTCGTCATCGTCGGAGATGCCGAGCTTGCCGAACATGGAGGTGGTGTACTTGCTGATGGCGCTCTCGCTGAGAAAGAGGCGGCGGCCGATGGCCTGGTTGGACAGTCCCTCGGCCATGAGGGCCAGCACGGAGTACTCGCGTTCGGTGAGCCGTTCGAGTCCCCGGATCGGGGAACTGCTGGAGAGCAGTTTCGCGATGACGGCCGGGTCCATGGCGGTCCCGCCGCCCGCGACGCGCTCCAAGGCGCCGATGAACTGGTCGGCGTCGAACACGCTCTCTTTGAGAAGGTAGCCGACGCCGCCACAGCCGTCGGCCAGGAGTTCGCGGGCGTACAACTGCTCGACATGCTGAGAGAGGATGAGGACCGGCAGTCCGGGCATCTCGCTGCGGGCGGCGAGGGCTGCCCGCAGGCCCTCGTCCGACTGGTCCGGTGGCATGCGGACGTCGATGACGGACACATCCGGGCGCCACGTCCGCAGCGCGTCGAGCGTTTCAGGTCCGGTGGTCGCTGTCGCTACCACCTGGTGTCCGTACGCCTCGATCAGGCGGACCATCCCGTCGCGCAGGAGGTAGAGGTCTTCGGCTACAACGATTCGCATGGCAGCGCCATCCTGACACGGGTCGGACCGCCCGGTGGACTGGTGATCTCCAAAGTGCCGTCGAAGACCGCGAGGCGGCGGCGCAGGCCCGCGAGCCCGCCGTCGGCTCGCTCGTCGGCCCCGCCCCGGCCGTCGTCCTCAACCTCGACAACGAGCTCGGCCTCGTCCCTGACGAGGCGGACGCGCGCCCGAGACGCCTGGGCATGCCGGACCGCGTTGGTCAGCAACTCGGCGACGCCGAAGTAGACGGCCGACTCGATCGGCGGGTCCAGGGTCAGCCGGCCGTCGGCGCTGACGGCCACGTTGAGCGGGATGTCCAGGGCGAGGGCGCGCACTGCGTCGACGAGCCCCCGCTCGTTCAGCACGGGCGGGCTGATCCCACGGATCAGCTCGCGCAGCTCGGCCAGCGAGGCGGTGGCGCCGACCCGCGCGTCCCGCATCAGTGCCTTGGCACGCTCCGGGTCGGTCTCCATCAGCTTCTCCGCAGTGGCCAAGGAGAGCCCGAGCGAAACCAGGCGGGCCTGCGCCCCGTCGTGCAAGTCCCTTTCGATCCGGCGGATCTCGGCGGCCTGCGCGACCGTCGAATCCGCGCGCTGGGCGGTCAACTCATCCACCCGGTCCGCCAGCACCATCGCAGGCGACGGACGCAGGAAGCGGACGGCCACCGGCTCGACAAGCCGCCAAGCGAACGGTGCGGAGGCGACGGCCACGACCAGTCCGAGTGCCCCGAGGAGGCGCGCGGCGGGCCCGGGCCGACTGAGCCCGAGAACCGCCGCGGCCACCCCGGCCGGCGGGAGGGCGGCGATTACGCCCGCGGTGAGGGGCACGATCCCTGTGAACCGCAGGTCGCGCCAGTTGGCGGGGTCTCTCCACCGGAGCCGCCACTTCTGATCCAGGAGGGCGTCCCGACGGGTGCGCTCGTAGGAGAAGCTGTTCCACCAGTACCCTGTGGACATCCGCATCACCGGTCCGGCCTGCCGGTATCCGGCGGGGATGACGGTGGCGGTCCACCGTGCGACCAGGAAGCGGACCATCTGGCAGACCGGGCGGGACAACGCGAACGTGCCCCCGCACACCAGCACGAGCGGCGCTACCCACGACCACGGATTGGCCGCCCCCCACCAGCACCCCAGAGCCACGGCCACGGCCCACACGGCCGGGACCAGCATGCTGACGACCACCACGACGCACGCCCGCACGAACCCCACGCCGACGCGCGCCACCCACGAACCCAGCTGTCTCATGACTCTTCCCTCGATCGCCGTCCGGTGCTCCCACTGTGCACCGCGCGGAGCCCGCTACTTCCCTGGTCGGCCAGGGAGTGGGGCTACCCCCACCCGCCTGTGTGTCCAGGCGGATACCGCGTCAACCAGGCGCTTCATAGCGTCGGTGAGCATGGAAACCAACGCGCCCACCACGGCCGATGCGGCACTCCTCAACGGCCCCCGCGCCCAAGGAGCCTTCGGCACAGCGAAGAGCAGCATCAAGGTGTACGGCGTACTGAGCGTCGTCGCCCTCCTGGCGGTCATCGCGGTGTCGAGTAGCGGTCACATGGTGAACACGTTCATGTGGGTCCGTGCAGTCCTGCTGCCCGTAGTCGCCGTGTTGCTCCACCGGATGACCGGATCCGCTTCCCGCGGATCTCGACGGGCCTTCGAGCGCGGGAGGGCTCTCACCGTCATCATGCCGATCGCGATCATCGGCGTCGACCTGATCCCAGGTGTCTGTCCGCCGTGGTACGCCGCGATGCAGGTCGTCTGCATGCTGCCCGTCATCCGCGTCGCGTTCATCACCCGCGGCTCCGCGTTGCGCGCCGCCTTCCCCCAGGGGCACTGAACGAGCGCCGGGCGTCGCTCCGTGCGGCCCGACCGGGGACGCCCAGTCGGGCCTCTGACATTCCCTCGCCAGGCGCCACACGGGACCCCAAACACTCACTTACACGCCGCTGCCCCGCACCGGGCCACCGGCCACTGTGTGCAAGAAGCGCGACCATGGGCATGTCCGAGGCCGCTGACCGCACCGACACCTTCGTCCCGCACCGATACCGCGAGCAGCTGGTGGGCCTGGGCGGATCCGCATGAACTGCGTCACCGAAGGCGACCCCGCTGCGCCCGCGACAGGTGTGCGGGAGTGCTGGCCAGTAACGTCGAAGCGCCGGGAACGGCAGTGGTCGACGGCCGCCGACAGGAGGTGTCCTGGCGGCGCCCGTGAGCGCGGGGGCGAACGACGAGGAAGGCTGAGGGCCCCGGCCGACGTCGCGGCCGGGGCCCGGAGCTGCTCAGTCGGCCTGGTTGTCGGCCTGCTTGGGCAGGCAGAACATCAGGGCCCACAGCAGGGCGAGGAGACCGCCGACCCACCACAGCACGGTGATGAACGCGTCGCGGTTGAGTGCGGCCTCGGGTGAGCCGCCGGTGGTGGCGAAGAAGACCAGGGCGGTCAGCGCGGTGCCGAGGGCGATGCCCAGGTGCATGGCGGTGTTGAACAGGCCCGAGGCGGAACCGGCGTCCTCGTGTGGGACCTTAGCCAGCGACAGGTCGGCGAGCGGGCCGCCGACCATGCCGAGACCGAAGCCGATCAGTACCACCGGAGCGGTCATCCCCAGCAGAGTCAGTCCCGCCTGGCCTGCGTGGATCTGAACCCCGTAGGCGGCCATCGCAGCGATCGTGACGAGCGTCCCGGCCTGGGGAAGGCGGCGGGCGAAGCGCCCGGCGCTCTTCGCCGCGACCGTCGCACCGCCCAGCTCTCCGACGGAGAGCAGCACGAAGGCCAGCGCCGCGAGGAAGGGGCTCATGCCCAGTCCGCGCTGGAGGTAGAGCGTCCAGGTCATGAAGAACAGCCCGCACAGCAGGCCGTGCATCAGCTGCGCGGCCATGCCGCCGGAGAACTGCCGGCCCCGGAAGAGGGACAGAGGCACGAGCGGGGCGTTGTCCTGCTTGCGCTGCTGGTGGCGCAGGAAAACACCGAGGACGAGGAGACCTGCGGCGAGCATGGCAAAGCACCACAGCGGCCAGTGATGCAGGTGCCCCTCGGAGAGCGGGAAGACGATCAGGACGATGGCCAGTGCGGACAACGCCATACCGGTCAGGTCGGGCCGGTCGGCCTTCCGGGCGGTGGACTCGGGGATGAACATGCGCCCCAGGAGGAACACGGCGAGGCCGACGGGCACGTTGACCAGGAAGATCGGCCACCAGGACAGCCCGAACAGGTCTGCCTCGGTGAGCAGGCCGCCCATCACCGGGCCCAGGACGTTCGCGATGGACAGGACGGCCCCGTACAGGCCGAACGCCTTGCTGCGGCTCTGCCCCTCGAAGGTGACATGGAGGGTGGCCAGGACCTGCGGAATCATCAGGGCCACGGCCACGCCCTGGAGCAGGCGGGCGCCGATCAGCATGCCCGGCCCGGCAGCGAGGCCGCACAGCAGTGAGGCCGCGGTGAACACGACGGTGCCGATCAGGAGGAGCCTGCGCCTGCCGTAGAGGTCGCCGAGGCGTCCGCCGGTGATCAGCCCGATGGCGACGGGCAGGGAATAGCCGGTGGTCAGCCACTGCAGGGCCGCCGGTCCCGCGCCGGTCGACTCCTGGATCGCGGGCAGCGCGGTCAGGACGACCGACTGGTCGAGGAGGTTCAGAAGCTCGGCCCCCAAGAGCACTAAGAGGGCGATGCGGGCAGCCAGGGCCATGTTCGGGCGGTGAGGTGCTGGGTCGTCCGGGGACGAGGTGGTGTGCTGTGGCTCGTTGCCGAGCGCGGAGGAAGACACGACGGAAAACTCCTGATCCAAACGGATCGGGGAGCCCTGCCGACAGCCGCACCGGGGCCGGAAAACACGAAACCCGGGGCAGACGGCAGAGCTGCACCCGGGAAGAAAACTGCGAGGAAGGGTGACGCAACTCAGGCCAGCGCGACGTCCGCCCCTCAGACACGTGCGACACGACAGCACGCGGGGAACGCGGACGACTACATGGCCCGGTTAATAAGTCGTCACCTCAAGATCGACACAGAAGGAAAAGGAAATCCGGCCCCTGTCACCGACACCACGGCACAGGAACTCCTCCACGGTAGGACACCCCAGACTTCTCACGCAAACCAGATAATGGGCTCGCCCCTGCCGGCCGACCGGCAGAAGGCCAGGCCTCCGCTGTCGTGCGAAAACCCGGGCCCATGCCAGCCCCTCAGCAGCCTTCCCCGGCCGACCGCAGGCCGGGCCGGCCGTGGCGGCCCGGTACCCCGCCCCCAGTACCGATCGCTGTGCACCGCCTCTACCGTCTTGATCACGCGGCGGATCAGCCGGGACTGCGTCCCGGTCGAGGCGTCCGGCTCGCGGCCGAGAAGGTCGCGGACTGCGGCCACCAGCTGGGCGTCCGCCCAGCCAAGTGGCCTCCCCGCGACGTCGAACCCGGCCGTCGGCGCCCCGGCGGAATCGGCCGACAGGGCCTCTCACGCATGGGCCGCGACCGGCTACCCTCTGCGTGCATCCGACGTAACCGGCTGGGTTATGAAGGTTTGAGCGGTCTTTTCCGGATATGCAATGTGATCTTGCATTTTCCGTGTGCGCGCGTGCGGACGCCGGTCGTGACGGGTAGGCACTGATGGCTCGGTCAACCTGCCCGCCAAGCTCGGTGTCAATGGGGGCAACGCATGCGACAGACGGCTCCGGCAGCCAGGGGAGAGCTTCCGCTGGTCGGACACGTGGCGCGGCTGGCAGTTGACCCGCTGGGCTTCCTTGAGCGGCAGCGGGCCTTGGGCTCGGTGGTCGTACTGCGCCTGATGGGCCGGGAGTGCTACCTGATCAACGGTGCCGAGGCGGCGACGCAGGTGCTCGTCACGCGACAGGACTGTTTCGACAAGGGCGGCCCGTTCATGGAAGCGGCCCGTCAGCTGGTCGGCAACGGCGTGATCACCTGCGGCGCGGCGGAGCACCGGTTACAGCGTCCGGTGATGAAGCCCGCCTTCCACCGCGGCCGGGTCGCCGGTTACACCCAGGTGATGCGCTCCTGCGTGGAGGAGACAACGAGGTCGTGGCAGGATGGCCGGCGGCTGGACGTGGGGGCGGCGATGTACCGGCTGGCGGCCCTGGTGGTCGCGCGGACGTTGGTGTCGGCGCCAGTTGGCAGGCAGGCGGCACAGGTGATGGGGGAGGCGCTGCCTGAGCTGTTGCGCGGGCTGCTGCGCCGGATGCTGATCCCCGCGGCGTGGGTGCACCGGCTGCCGACACCGGCCAACCGGCGTTTCGACGCGGCCCGCCTCCGCCTGGATGCGGCCGTCAGGGACGTCATCGCCCAGTACCGGCAGGCCGACCAGCACAAGCAGGACCTGTTGTCCCAGATTATCGCGGGAGACGAGGACACCGGACGCCGTCCCGGCGACGCGGAGGTGCGCGACCAAGTGATGTCGGTCCTGGCGGCCGGCGTGGAGACCTCCGCCTCCCTGCTGGCCTGGACCTTCCAGCTCCTGTCCCACCACCCCGACGTCCAACGCAGGCTGTGGGAGGAAGTCGACGGCGAACTCGCCGAGGACCCGGTTGCCTTCGAGGACCTGCCCCGCCTGACGTTCACCAGACGGCTGCTGACCGAGGTGCTGCGCCTGTACCCGCCCACCTGGCTGCTCAGCCGCATCGTCGTCGAACCCGCCGAGATCTGCGGCCACGTGCTGCCGCGGGGGGCCGACGTACTGATCAGTCCCTACGCCCTGCACCGCGACCCCGCCGTCTTCCCCGACCCCGGCCGCCTCGACCCGGACCGGTGGCTGCCCGAACGCCTCACCCCAGCCCAGCGCCGGTCCTTCCTCGCCTTCGGTGCCGGGCGCCGCCGGTGCATGGGCGAGTTCTACGGCATGACCGAGACCACCGTCGCCCTGGCGTCCATCGCCCGCGCCTGGCACCTGCACCCCACCCGGCCGGGCCCCGTCCATCCCGTGCCGCGGTTCCTCCTCGTCCCCGCCGAACAGCCCCTCGTCCCGCATCGGCGCGCCCCCCGAGCGGTCCAGCGGTGACCGCCTCCCCGGCGCCCGGCCCGCCACGGGAGGACGGCGACCCGAAGGCCTACCCCAGCTTCAGGCTGCCGTCCTTCTCCCGGTTCCGGCCGGCGATGCGCCGTCCCGGCCTGGAGGAGCTGGAGGCGTCCTGCCGCGCCTGGCTGGACGACGCGCTGCGCCCGGCCCACGCCGACGACCCGGACGACCACCGCGCGTTCGAGGAGTTCCTCGACCACCGCACCACCTTGTGGAACCTACTGACGTATCCCACGACCGGCACCGAGCGCACCAGGACCATCTGCCACTGGATCGACGTCCTGTTCAGCATCGACGACCTCTTCGTCCACGCACCCCACGCACGTCTGGAACGCCTGGGCCTACACCGGCTTCCCGCCGTCTTCGACTACGCTCAGCCCGCGCCGCGGGCCCCGTACCCCACGGTGCTGGCGGCGTTGGCAAAGCACCTGCGCGCCGGGATGCCAGGCGGGCTGTGGGGCCGTTTCGCGAGGGAGATGCGCGGGTTTTTCGTGGCCTGCCGCAACGAGCGGGCCTGGATGGACGCCGGCACGGCCGTGGACCCGGCCGCCTACGAGGCGTCCCGGATGCGGAGCATCGGCGCGTGCTGCTTCCCCCTGCTGGAGTACGGGCTGCGCATCGACCTCGGCGACCGGTTACCCGCCTTCCCTGAGCTCGCCCGGCTCGGCCACCTGGTGGCCCGGCACTGGGTCGCCGTCAACGACATCTTCTCCTACCGCAAGGAGCTCTACAGCGGCGACACCGTCAACGAGATCGCCCTCGTCCTGGCCACCAACGGCGGCGACCTCCAAGCCGCCGTCGACCGCATCGCCCAAACCGTCGAAGCCACCGAAAAAGAGTTCTGCGCCCTCAGCCAGCGCCTGCTGCGCGGAGCGTGCGGCCGGGACCCGGCGGCCGGCCCGTACATCGAAGCCCTGCGGTGGATGATCGCCGGCAACCTGGAATGGTCGTACATCACCCCGCGCTACAACGGCCACGGCCACACCTGGACCGGCAACACCGAGGCCACCGTCATCCTCACGCCACGCCGCACTCTCTACGTGGGCAACCCCTGAGGTCGTGGTCACGGACGACGATCCCGGGCCGCGGCCCGCGGCTCTCAACTTCCTCCGGAATGGCTTTCGCCGACCAACCACGATGGTGATCGATGCGCAGAGCATCAAGACCTCCGCCAACGTACCCGCCACAGACCAGGGCGGCGACGTCGGCAAGACCGTGGCTCGCCGAGCGGCCGTGGGCGTGGCCCCTGACCGACCGGGCGGACGCTCGCCTCCTCGCAGGGGTCGATGGCACCGTGGAGCCGCAACCGGGTGTTCCTCGTCGGCCGTAGCGTGTCTGTGGCCGGAGTACGGCGTGTAGGTGCCGTACTCCGGCCACAGACGACCTGGGTCCTAGCCGCAGGGGATGACGTAGCGGACGGGGTTCCAGTCGCCGTGGGCGTCGAAGCTGTACGCCGTCGGCGTCTTGTAGATCATGGTGCCGCTGGGGTTGTACATCCGGGCCCGGCGGCTCTCCCGGTTGCGAGTCTGGTCGTTGATCCAGGAACCGCCCCTGCCTCGCCGCGCTCGACGCGCAGCTCGACCACATCGCACGCACCAGGTGACCCCGCTCTGCGAGCACTTGGTCGACCTCATGGCGGGAAGGAGGCCAGGAGAGAGCGCGCCTAGGGGGTGTCTGACGGGTCACGTGATCGTGCTGCGGGCGGTGGCTCCGCCGTTCGGGGGAACGCCCCTCTTGTGAGTGATTGTCCTTCAGGGGTGAGCGGGAGACGCTTGGTCAGCCGGGGGCGGGCTTCTCCGGACCAGCGGTCCCTTCGGAGGAAGAGAGATCTGACCATGCATGCACTGAGGCGCTCGGCAGGGATCGCCGCCATGACTGGCGCGGCGGCGCTGATGGCGGTGACCGGTATGGCTACATCCGCCCAGGCCGCCGAAGGGACGTTCTTCTACACGCGCGCCGATACGGGACGCGAGACCTTCCTCGGCTCGACGCCGAACGGTCAGTGCCTTGCCATCCCGGGCGGCGCCCGCCAGGCGACCAACG
This sequence comes from Streptomyces sp. CC224B, assembly GCF_030010595.1. Taxonomy (NCBI): domain Bacteria; kingdom Bacillati; phylum Actinomycetota; class Actinomycetes; order Kitasatosporales; family Streptomycetaceae; genus Streptomyces; species Streptomyces sp. CC224B. The sequence continues at coordinate 99,127 of NZ_JASCXL010000018.1, forward strand.
ACACCGACACGGATGCCCGCCTGTACACGAACAGCAGTTGCACGTCGTCCAGCAGGTTCCTCGGGTCTCGGCAGTCGGACGAGTACGCGGCCCCGTTCCCGACGTATGTCCAATTCGGCTGAGGTTCCTCCGGCAGGCCCACTTCCACGCGGCGTACGGCCTTCTTTGACCGCCTGCACCAACTCGTACCGCGACAGGGAGACCTCGTCGCGTGCGGCGTACTCGGGACCGCGGCCTGGAAGCGTTCGGCGGCCGCGCGCCAGGTGCGCCACTGCTCGTCGTACGCCTCGCCGACGAGCCCGGCCAGTGCGGCCCGCGCCTCTTCGGCGGAACGTTTGCCTTCGACGCGGTGCTGGCGGCCCGCCCACTGACGGCCGGACTGCTCACCGAACATGTGTCCGTGTCCGCCACCCTCATCCCGGCCGCCCTCCCGCTGCTGGCAGGCGCAGTGGTCGCGGCCACCACACGATGGGCACGGTGAACGCATCATCCGCTCCCGCAGCACGCCCCCACCGACGCCGCCGCCTTGGGAGAAAGACAGGAAGGTGCCGGACGCGCGGGCCAAGGCACAGCTCCAGCTTCGCCGACTCCACTAAGCCCGTTCCACGGAAACCCCGTGGTCGTGGTGAACCGGGAGCCGCGCCTTGGCTGCTCTCGACGATGTCGACCGGCGCATCCCAGAGTCGCAGGGCTCCTCGGGGCGGTGGCCGTACTGGGCCGCGCCTCGGCTGTCCAGGCGGGGGGCGATTAGCTTTTCGCCGGGTTGTGCTCAGCGGAGCTCGCCGTCGTACAGTTCGTAGCCCTCAGCGTCGCGGAATTGACCGGGCCGGGAAGGGCCGCGGATCCCCAAGCGTGCCCGCAACGGCTGGCCTGCATGGTCCTGGCGCTAGAGGATGAGCACCTCGATCACCTGGGACTGACCTCGTAGGCGGACTCGGCTCGAATCGTGACGTACTTCCGGAACAGGAAGTTCTTCCATTCGGCGAAGCTCGCCCTTCGCCACCCAGCTCTCCGCCAGGGAACGGGCCTAATGCGTAGTAGTTGACGGTCATGCCAAGGTCTCCAGGATGCGGTCGAAGGTGGTACGGGCTGACGCAGTCCCGCGCGGCGGCGGGTCTTCAGGGATGGCCGTCTCCGGCAGCCGCAGGAGCACCGCGGCCACCGCGCGTCCCACTCCCCGTAGGCCGGGCAAGGGGCTGAGGTCGTCGGCCGCGTCCTTCCGCCCCATAAAACGGCCCCCACCTGCTACGGCGCGCTGGCGAGTCTGCCCATCACTTCGTACACCTGCTGCGGGGTCAGCGGGGCGACGGACAGCGGTTCTTGCGCTGTTCCCGTGCCCAGTCCCTGGAGCAAGAAGGCCACCTGGCGGCGCCAGGCGTCGGGGGCGGTGTCGGCGCCTGCACGAGCGAGGGAGGCGTTGGTGCCGAAGAAGAGCAGGAGGTCCTCGCCGGTGAAGTCCGGGCGGACGGCGCCGGCCAGCTGGGCTCGCTCGATGATCCGTGTCGCGGCTTCCTGCGCCTGGCTGCAGATGGCCATCAGGCACTCGGCAGCAGGAAAACGTCCGCTGACGACATCGGCGACCGCGGGATCGGTGGCCTGCAGTTCGCAGATCCTCTCGATGTAGTACGCGAACCCCTCCCCGACCTCCTCGAAGGACAGGGCGTGCTCGGCGGCTTCGTCGAGACGGTCCGCGGCCAGGCCGGCCACCACTTCGTCGATAAGCGCCTCGCGGGTGCCAAAGAGGTTGTAGAGACATCGTGGAGTGTCACCATCTGCGCGCAGAATCGGGCAATTTTTGGGGGGGCAGTGTGACAAATAGTTCCATTAGTCACTCCTGGTGGCGCATCCAGAACTGGCTCCGCGGCCGAGGAGAGGAGGGCGAACTGGCCCCCTGCCGCGCCTGACGAAATTTCTCTCATGGAGGAACATCTCGGTTTCCCGATTCCTCCGGAGCTCGCTGATTCGCTCAGTTGTCACAATGGAAGCGGGATCTTTGCATGTCCGCCACGCTTTCAAATGATTAGCTGTAGCGAGATCCTGCCCGTCTGGGAGATGAGGACGAGTATCTGGCCTGCAGATTTCCCCTCCCCGTTCCCCCCCCGCATTTTGTCCCTTTCGCCACGGACGGATCCGGTGGTTGCCTGTATCTCATCGCGGGGCGGGAGAGCGAGTGACTCTGGCGACGATGGACATCGGTCCCGTACTGCTCACCGTCATGGGCGCGGCCTACCACTGGATGGACCGCGACCAGGTCGCCCGGGACCTCGACCAGATCATCCAGCTGGGCGGAGCGATCGGCCTCGCCTCCGGCGGCGCCACCGGCGACCTCGAACCCGCCGACTGGCGCCACGTCGTAGACGAGGTCCGCACCCGCTGTCTCGGCCCCGAGCGCCGCGCCGTCTTCGGCACCTACTGCAACTCTCATGCCAGATCGGTATGTTGGCCGTGCCAAGGGCGTCACACACTGTGGCCGGTCGGGTGTAGCGATCCGCCGTGGATGGGTAGGT
>NZ_JASCXL010000019.1:0-100854 GCF_030010595.1 Streptomyces sp. CC224B
GCTCGGTGACGGAGGGCGCTTCCGTGGTCGTGGGCGGGCCGGGCGGGGGCGTGCGCGCTGGCCGCCGGGCTCGGCGTGGTCGCCGTGGCGGAGTACGCCCGGATGGCCGGGCTGGCGCGCGGGGAGCGGGCGGTGCTGTGGCTGGCGGCGCTCGCGCTCCCCGTGGCGGCCTGGCGCGCCCCGGCCGCGCTGGACCTGCGCGCGCTCGCGGCCCTCCTGGTCATGTCGGCCCTGCCCGCCCTCCTGACGGGTGACGCCGCGCGTGGCTTCACCCGCACGTGCCGGACCCTCTTCGGCGTGCTGTGGATCCCGGCCTCCCTCACCGGCCTGGTCCTGCTGGACGGCACGGCGGTGGCGGTGGGCGTGGCGGTGGCCTTCGGGGACGTGGGCGCGTGGTGCGGCGGCACGGCCCTGGGCCGCCGCGGCGCCCTGGCCCGCCCCCTCTCCCCCTTGTCCCCGCGCAAGACGTGGGCCGGAGTCCTGGGAGCGGCGGCGGCAACGGCCCTGGCCCTGGCGGCCGTCGGCGCCTTCACCCCCCTCCTGTGGGCGGCGGTCCTCACCGGCTGCGTCCTGGGCGACCTCCTGGAATCGCTGGTCAAGCGCGAAACCGGGGTGAAGGACGCGGGCACCTGGCTCCCCGGCTTCGGCGGCTTGCTGGACCGCGTCGACTCCCTGCTGCTGGCCCTCCTCCTGACGATGGCGGTGACGACATGAAGCCCGTCCGGCACCCGCAGCCCGCCCGACGAGGCCCCAGGGACGGCAGCGCCACATCCCAGCCCGTCCGGCGTTTGAGGACGAGGCCGAAGGCCGATGGAGCGGGGTCCAGGGGCGGCAGCCCCTGGTTCGGGAAGGGGCGGGCCTGGGGCGCCCCCGCGAGGGCAGCACAGTGGGACGCCTTCGCGCGAGCGGCCCTGTGGCGCACCGCCCTCACCCTCACAGGAGGCCTCACCCGCCAAGGCGCCCTGCCAGAAAAAGGCTGTGTCGTCGTGGCCAACCACACCTCCCACGCCGACACCGCCGCCCTGCTCGCCGCCCTGGACCCCCGCCGCTCCCCCACCATCGCCGCGGCGGCCGACTACTGGTTCGCCTCCCCCTTCCGGCGCCGGATCTGCTCGCGCCTGGCCGCGGGTTTCCCCGTACGCCGGACCGGCGGCGGCACCGAGGACCTCCTGGCCAAGGCGGACGCCCTGCGCCGGGGCCACGCGGTGGTGCTGTTCCCGGAGGGCACCCGGTCCCGGGCGGGCGGCCCGGGCGAGGTGGGCGCGTTCCACGCGGGCGCCCTGGTCCTGGCCAGGCACGCCGACGTGCCCGTCGTCCCCGTGGGCATCGCGGGCACCGGCCGCCTCCTGCCGAAGCACGGCCGCCTCCGCCCGTCCCTGGTACGCGTGCGGATCGGCGCCCCGCTGCCGCCGACGGTGACGGCCGAGGAGGCCCGCGCGGCCGTGGCGGAGCTCCACCGCCGCACCGCAGCGGAACCCCTCCCCGACTCCCGCGTCCGCAAGCGCGTGGCGGCGGCGGCCGGCTCCCGGTGGGGCGTGCCGCTGGTGTTCGCGTGGGCGTGCGCGGAGGCGCTGAGCTGGCCCCTGCTGCCGGAGCTGCTCCTCGCGGCGGTCTGCGTGGCGCTGCCGCGCGCGGCACTGAAGCTGTCCTGCGCGGCCCTGGCGGGGAGCCTGGCGGGGGGCGTGCTCGCGCTGCACCTGGCGGCGTCCGGCGTCCAGTTGCCGCATCCGCTCACCACCGACCGGATGCGTGCGGAAGTACGCCAGGAGCTGGCGGCACAGGGCGCGGCGGCGGTCCGCCACCAGCCGTGGAACGGCATCCCGTTCAAGGTGTACGCGGCCGAGGCGGGCCGTGCGGGGGTCGGGGCCGGCGACTGGCTGGCCGAGTCGGCGGCCTCGCGCGGCTCCCGCACCCTCACCGTGGGCCTGGGCTGCGGCGCCTTCGGCTTCCTCGCGCACCGGCTCCGCCGCCGCTACGGGGCGTACCTGGCCCTGCTCGGCACGGGCTGCGCGGCGGGCCTCGGTGCCATCGTGGCCAACTGGAGCTGAGGCGGGCCGGGTTCGGCGCCGGGGGCGCGGGCGCGCGGGAGCGAGAACATTGGTCCGCACCATGGCGCGCCCCGCTCCCCCGCCCCAGAATCGGAGCATGCCTGATACCGAACAGCACAAGCCGGAGACCGGACACCCCGCCGAGCGCTGGACCCCCGTCCACGGGCAGCCGTACCGCTCGGTGCCGTACCGCCCCGCGCGGATGCCCGCCGACGAATCCCTGGCGCGGGCGGCCGAGTTGGCACAGCGGATGCGGCAGCGGCGTACCGTGCGGCAGTTCTCGCCGGACCCGGTGCCGCCGCAGGTCGTACGGGACGCCATCGCGTGCGCGGCGACGGCGCCGTCGGGCGCGCACCAGCAGCCGTGGACGTTCGTCCTGGTCCAGGACCCCGAGGTGCGGCGGCGGATACGGGAGGCGGCGGAGCACGAGGAGCGGATCTCGTACGACGGGCGGCTCGGCGAGGAGTGGCTGGCGGCGCTGCGCCCGCTCGGCACGGACGAGGTCAAGCCGCACCTGACGGACGCGCCCGCGCTGATCGTGGTGTTCCAGCAGCGGTACTGGCTGGGTGAGGACGGCACCAAGCACAAGCACTACTACGTCGACGAGTCGGTCGGCATCGCCGTCGGCATGCTGCTCTCGGCGCTGCACCTGTCGGGGCTCGCCGCGCTCGTGCACACGCCGAGCCCGATGCGGTTCCTGTCGGAGGTGCTGGGGCGGCCGGAGAACGAGAAGGCGTTCGCGGTGATCCCCGTCGGCTACCCGGCGCCGGACTGCGAGGTTCCCGACCTGGTGCGCAAGTCCCTGGATCAGGTGCTCGTGGAGGTCTGAAGCTCCCGGTCGCCGAGGGCCGGGTAGTCGGTGTAGCCCTCGGGCCCGTGCGTGTACAGGTGCGCCGCGTCGAGGGCGTTCGGCGGCGCGCCCACGGCGAAGCGGTGCGGCAGGTCGGGCGTGGTCAGGAAGGCCCTGCCGTACGAGACGAGGTCGGCGCGGCCGCCCGCGAGGACGGCCTCGCCCGCCTCCCGCGTGGTCGGGTCGCCGTTCTCGCCGACGTTGGCGATGAGCGTGCCGTGCCAGCGGGGGCGCAGGTCCTCCAGGGCCGGGTAGACGTCGTTGTCCGTGAGGTGGAGGTAGGCGAGCCCGAGGCCGTCGAGCTCGTCGAGCAGCGCGCGGTAGACCGGGCCCGGGTCGGCCTCCACCATGCCGAACTGCGGGTTGCCCGGGGACAGCCGCAGCCCGAGCCGCCCGGCGCCGACGGCGTCGGCGACCGCGCGCACGACCTCCACCGCGAACCGGATGCGGTTCTCCACCGACCCGCGGCCGTACGCGTCGTCGCGGAGGTTGGTGTTGTCCGCGAGGAACTGGTGGATCAAGTAGCTGTTGGCGCCGTGCAGTTCGACGCCGTCGAAACCGGCGGCGAGGGCGTTGAGGGCGGCGGCGACGTGGTCGTCCACGGCGGTGCGGATGTCGTCGAGGGTCATCACGCGCGGCGTGACCGGCTCGGCCTTGCCGCCGTCCCGTAGGTGCACCAGCTCGGGCGAGACCACGGCGGACGGGGCCGCGGGGGCGTCGCCGTCGATGCGGGACAGCGGGTGGCCGTGGCGCCCGCCGTGCATGAGCTGGGCGAAGATCCGCCCGCCCGCGGCGTGTACGGCCTCGGTGACGCGCCGCCAGCCCGCGACGTGCGCGGCCGTCTCCAGGCCGGGGATGCGCCAGCCGCTCTGGCCCCGGCTGCTGGGCCAGATGCCCTCGGTGACGATGAGCCCGGCGCTCGCGCGCTGGGCGTAGTAGTCGGCGACGATCGGCAGCGGGGTGCCGTCCTCGTGGCCGCGGAAGCGGGTCATGGGGGCCATGACCATGCGGTTGGGGAGGTGGCCGAAGGGGGCGGAGTACGGGGTGAGGAGCCTGTTCTCGGTCGTCATGCGGGAACCGTAGAAGCTGACACAGGTGTCAGTTTCAAGTCCTCTCCCGCCCACCCGCCCCTCCCTTGCCGCTGCGCGGCTCGTCCTCAAACGCCGGACGGGCTGGATTTCCCGCCCAGGTAACCATTGAAAAGCCATTGACCGGTTAGAGGTGCGCGTGGTCGACTGGCGCCACGCCAACCACCAAAAGACCTATGAAGGGTTAGAAGCATGCGCACCCAGGTCCACCACCGCACCGCCACCGTCCGCGGGCACGAGGTCTTCTACCGCGAGGCGGGGCCCGCCGACGCGCCCGTGCTGCTCCTGCTGCACGGCTTCCCGTCCAGCTCGCACATGTTCCGCGACCTCCTCCCGCGCCTCGCGCACCGGTACCGCGTCATCGCGCCCGACCACCTCGGCTTCGGCCGCTCGGCGGCGCCCTCCGCCGACGCGTTCCCGTACACCTTCGCCGAACTGGCCGACGTGACGTACGAGTTCACCGAACGGCTCGGCCTGACCCGGTTCGCGCTCTACGTCCACGACTACGGCGCCCCGATCGGGCTGCGCCTCGCGCTCGACCACCCGGAGCGGGTCACCGCGATCGTCACGCAGAACGGCAACGCGTACGAGGAGGGGTTCGGCAAGGAGGCCTGGGCGCCGGTGTTCGCGTACATCGAGAACCCGAGCGAGGAGACGGCCGGGCCGGTGCGTGCGATCCGCTCCCTGGAGGGCGTCACCTGGCAGTACACGCACGGCGTGCCCGAGCGGCTGCGCAGCCTGCTCAGCCCCGACGCCTGGCACCACGACGCGGAGCGGATGGCCCGCCCGGGCCAGGACCCGGTCCAGCTCGGCCTCATCGGGGACTACGGCAGCAACATCGCGCTGTACCCGCGGTTCCAGGCCTACTTCCGCGAGAGCCAGGTGCCCCTGCTCGCGGTCTGGGGCGCCCACGACGAGATCTTCGTCCCGGCCGGAGCCCTGGCCTTCCACCGCGACCTGCCGGAGGCGGAGGTGCACCTCCTGCCCACGGGCCACTTCGCCCTGGAGACGCACGCCGCGCAGATCGCCGGCCTCATGGACGACTTCCTCGCCCGGGCCCTGTGAACAGCACACCGCCCCCGGCCGGGGTGGGGCCCGGGCCGGGGGCGGAGCTGTGAGGGGCTACGACGTCAGCCCATGTGCGGGTACGTGTAGTCGGTCGGCGGGACCAGGGTCTCCTTGATGGCGCGGGTCAGGGTCCAGCGCATCAGGTTCTGGGGGGCGCCGGCCTTGTCGTTGGTGCCGGAGGCGCGGCCGCCGCCGAAGGGCTGCTGGCCGACGACGGCGCCGGTCGACTTGTCGTTGATGTAGAAGTTGCCCGCGGCGTAGCGGAGCTTCTCCATCGTGTACGCGGCGGCGGCGCGGTCGTTGGCGATGACCGAGCCGGTGAGCGCGTAGGCCGACACCGACTCCATCTGGGCCAGCATCTCGTCGTACTTCTCGTCCTCGTACACGTGCACCGCGAGGAACGGGCCGAAGTACTCGGTCGTGAAGACCTCGTTGGCCGGGTCCGTGCACTCCACGACGGTCGGGCGCACGAAGTAGCCGACCGAGTCGTCGTAGGTGCCGCCCGCGACGATCGTGCAGGTCTCGTCCGCCTTGGCGCGGTCGATGGCGGCCTTGTTCTTGGCGAAGGCGCGCTCGTCGATGACGGCGCCGATGAAGTTCGACAGGTCGGTGACGTCGCCCATCGTGATGCCGTCGACCTCGGCCGCGAACTCCTCCTTGAAGCCCGAGTTCCAGATCGAGGCGGGGATGTAGGCGCGGGAGGTCGCCGAGCACTTCTGGCCCTGGTACTCGAAGGCACCGCGGGTCAGGGCGGTCTTCAGGATGGCGCGGTCGGCGCTCGGGTGGGCGACGACGAAGTCCTTGCCGCCGGTCTCGCCGACCAGGCGCGGGTACGAGCGGTACTTCTCGATGTTGTTGCCGACGGTCTTCCACAGGTACTGGAAGGTCTTCGTCGAGCCCGTGAAGTGGATGCCCGCGAGGTCCGGGTGCTCGAGGGCGACCTCGGAGACCGCGATGCCGTCGCCGGTGACGAGGTTGATGACGCCCTTGGGCAGACCGGCCTCCTCCAGAAGCTGCATGAGCAGCACGGCGGCGTGCGTCTGCGTCGGGGACGGCTTCCACACCACGACGTTGCCCATCAGCGCCGGGGCCGTCGGCAGGTTGCCGGCGATCGCGGTGAAGTTGAACGGCGTGATCGCGTAGACGAAGCCCTCCAGCGGGCGGTGGTCCAGGCGGTTCCACACGCCGGTGGAGTTCGCCGGCGGCTGCTCGGCGAGCAGGTCGCGGGCGTACTTCACGTTGAAGCGCCAGAAGTCGACGAGCTCGCAGGGCGTGTCGATCTCGGCCTGCTGGGCGGTCTTCGACTGGCCCAGCATCGTGGAGGCGGCCAGCGTCTCGCGCCACGTCGTGGACAGCAGCTCGGCGGCGCGCAGGATGATCGCGGCGCGGTCGTCGAAGGACATCGCGCGCCAGGCCGGGGCGGCGGCGAGCGCGGCGTCGATGGCGTCCTGCGCGTCCTGCTGCGTGGCGGCGCGGCCGGTGCCGATGACGGCCTTGTGGTTGTGCGGCTGGACGACCTCGAAGGGCTCGCCGCCGCCGAGGCGCTTCTCGCCGCCGATGGTCATCGGCAGCTCGATCGGGTTCTCGGACAGCACCTTGAGCTTGGCCTCGAGCCGGGCGCGCTCCGGGGAGCCCGGGGCGTAGCCGTGTACCGGCTCGTTGACCGGGGCGGGGACCTGGGTCACAGCGTCCATGAGTTCCTTGGCTCCTTCTGTGCGGGGGGCTCTGTGCGGGAGGGGCGGGCGGCTCAGCCCTTGGTGAGGATGGAACGGCCGAAGAACAGCAGGTTCGCCGGCTTCTCCGCGAGACGGCGCATGAAGTAGCCGTACCAGTCGGTGCCGTAGGCGGTGTACACGCGCATCCGGTGGCCCTCGGCGGCGAGCCGGAGGTGCTCCTCGCTGCGGATGCCGTACAGCATCTGGAACTCGTACTCGTCCAGCTTGCGGCCGGCGCGCCGCGCGAGCTCCTGGGTGATGGCGATCAGCCGCGGGTCGTGGGACCCGATCATCGGGTAGCCCTTGCCGTCCATCAGGATCTTCAGGATGCGGACGTACGCCTTGTCGATCTCCGCCTTGTCCTGGTACGCGACGGAGGCGGGCTCCTTGTAGGCGCCCTTCACCAGGCGCACCCGGCTGCCGGCGGCGGCCAGGCGGCGGGCGTCGTCCTCGGTCCGGAAGAGGTAGGACTGGATGACGCAGCCCGTCTGCGGGAAGTCCTTCCGCAGCTCGTCGTGGATGGCGAACATCGAGTCGAGGGTGGTGTGGTCCTCGGCGTCCAGGGTGACCGTGGTGCCGATGGCGGCGGCGGCCTCGACGACCGGCCGGACGTTGGCCAGGGCGAGCTCGTGGCCGTTCTCCAGCGCCTGGCCGAACATCGACAGCTTCACGGACATCTCGGCCTTCTCGCCGTGGCCGAGGTCCTTGAGGCGGTCGATGAGCTCCAGGTAGGCGTCGCGCGCGGCGTAGGACTGCTCGACGGCGGTGATGTCCTCACCGACGACGTCCAGGGTGACCTCCAGGCCCTTGCCGACGGAGTCCTCGACGATCGGGACGACCTGGTCGACGGTCTCACCGGCGATGAACCGGTCGACGACCTGCTTGGTGCCCGGCGCCGCCGACACGAAACGGCGCATCTTGTCACTGCGCGACGCGGCAAGGATCACGGGTCCCAGCACGGGGCACCTCCACGGGAGTACGAACGACGGCCGCGCCGGCGTCAATTTTGCGACAAAACCGGTACGGCACGGAGAACCACCGTGAAACCTAAGGATCCCTCCGATCCTGAGCCATCGACACCTGTCACGCATCCGTGGGCTGGATCTCAGACAGATGTCTGAGACCGGCCCCCGTCTGCGCGAGAATGGCTCTCCGGACCCTGGACGGGACCGGGACGCGGCGCGAGCAGAGCGGAAGTGGAGCAGGAGTGAAGGGCGACTACCAGGAACTGGTCGACGAGATCTCGGCCCTGCTCGGCGCGCCCGCGACCCTGGAGAACCGCGACTTCGAGCTGATCGCCTTCGGCGCGCACGACGGCGGCGACGGCGACGCCCCGGAGCTCGACCCGGTCCGGACCCGCTCGATCCTCACCCGCCGCTCCACGGCGGCGGTCCGCGCCTGGTTCGAGAGCTACGGCATCACCCGCGCCACGAGCCCCGTCCGCATCCCGGCCACCCCCGAGGCGGGCGTGCACCGCGGCCGCATCTGCCTGCCGGTACGTCACCGGGGGTACGCCCTCGGCTACGTCTGGCTGCTCGACGTCGAGCCCGGCCCCACGGACGCGCAGCTCGCCGCCGCCATGGAGGTCGCCGCGCGCATCGGGGCGCTGCTCGCCGACGAGGCGAAGGCGGGAGCCGACCTGACCCGGGAGTTCCGCGCCGTCCTGACGGCGGAGCGCGGCTGGCAGCGGGACATGGCCGTGGCGGCGCTGCGCGCGCAGCTCGGGGCGCGCGGCGAGGGCCTGCACGCGGTGGTGTGCGTGGCGCCCTGGCCGGCGGCGGGCCCGGAGGACGCGCCCGCGCTGCGCACCGTGCCGGGGGCGACGGCCCTGTGCACGGTGCCCTGGGTCACCGCGGGCGCCGTGGCGCAGTCGCTCGCGGTGCTGGCGCGGCTGCGCTCGGCGGACGCCGTGACGCCCGCGCTCACCACGGCCTCGCGCCTGGTGGAGACGGCGGGCCGAGGTGCCGCGGCCGGCGTCGCCGAGGCCCGCTCGGGCCTGGAGGACCTGGGGGCGGCCTGGGGCGAGGCGTCGGCGGCGGCGCGCGCGGCCCTCGCCGAGCCCCGCCTCGGACCGCTCGCCCGCTTCTCGGACATCGGGCCCTACCGCCTGCTCACGGCGCTGCCCCCGGAGACCGCCCAGGACGCGGTGGCGCGCGCCCTGCTGGCCCCGGCCCACCGTGAACTCGCCCGCACCGCGGAGGTCTTCCTGGACCGGGCGGGCCAGGCGGGCCGCGCCGCGGCGGAGTTGGGCATCCACCGCCAGACCCTCTACTACCGCCTGTCGCGCGTGGAGCAGCTCACCAAGCTGGACCTGGACGAGGGCGAGGACCGGCTGCTGCTGCACATGGTCCTGAAGGCGTCACGGCTGCGCTAGCCGCGCAACAGCCGAGGGCAAGAAGGGCACCCTGTGCTCCGACGGCAAGCCGTTCCCCCTGAAACACCTCCGCCCGCCCCGGTCAGGGGCGGGCGTTTGAGGACAAGGCCGCAAGGCCGAGGGTTCCAAGCCCGTCCGGCGCTTGAGGACAAGGCCGAAGGCCGAGGGTTTCAAGCCCGTCCGGCGCTTGAAGACGAGGCCGCAAGGCCGAGCACCCCGCCCAAGGCCAAGCGGCCACCAGCTAGCTCGACAGGTTCACCGACCGCGCCGACGTGGCCCCGATCTCCTCCGCCAGCTCCGCGAGCACCCCGGCCGGCACGGTGTCGTCCACCGTGAGGACGGCCAGGGCCTCGCCGCCGACGTCGGCCCGGGCCACCTGCATCCCGGCGATGTTGATCCCGGCCTCGCCGAGGACGCGCCCGACGGTGCCCACGACGCCCGGCCGGTCCGCGTACCGCAGCACGACCATGTGGTCGGCGAGCGCGAGGTCGACGTCGTAGTCCCCGACCGCCACGATCTTCTGGTGGTGCTTGGGTCCGGCGAGCGTGCCGGACACGGCGATCTCCTCGCCGTCGCCGAGCGTGCCCCGCACGGTGACCACGTTGCGGTGGTCCGGCGACTCGGAGGACGTGGTGAGGCGCACCTCGACACCCCGCTCCTGCGCGAACAGCGGGGCGTTGACGTACGAGACCGTCTCGTCCACCACGTCCTCGAACACGCCCTTCAGGGCGGACAGTTCGAGCACCTTCACGTCGTGCTGGGTGATCTCGCCGTACACCTCGACGTCGAGCCGCACCGCGACCTCGCCCGCGAGGGCGGTGAAGATCCGGCCGAGCTTCTCGGCGAGCGGCAGGCCCGGGCGGACGTCCTCGGCGATGACGCCGCCCTGGACGTTCACCGCGTCCGGGACCAGCTCGCCGGCGAGGGCGAGGCGGACGGACTTGGCGACCGAGATGCCCGCCTTCTCCTGCGCCTCGTCGGTGGAGGCGCCGAGGTGCGGGGTGCACACGACCTGGTCGAGCTCGAAGAGCGGCGAGTCGGTGCACGGCTCCTTGGCGTACACGTCGAGGCCCGCGCCCGCGACGCGGCCCTCCTTGAGCGCCGAGTACAGCGCCTCCTCGTCGACGATGCCGCCGCGCGCGGCGTTGACGATGCGCACGGACGGCTTGACCTTGTGCAGGGCCTCGTCGCCGATGAGCCCCACGGTCTCGGGCGTCTTCGGCAGGTGCACGGTGATGAAGTCGGAGACCTCGAGGAGCTCGTCCAGGGAGAGCACCTTGACGCCCATCTGCGCGGCGCGCGCGGGCTGCACGTAGGGGTCGTAGGCGACGACCTTCATCCCGAACGCGGACATCCGCTGGGCGACGAGCGCGCCGATGCGGCCGAGGCCGACGACGCCGAGGGTCTTCTCGGCCAGCTCGACGCCGGTGTACTTGGAGCGCTTCCACTCGCCGTTCTTCAGCGCGGTGTTGGCCTGCGGGATGTTGCGCGCGGAGCACAGGATCAGGCCGCAGGCGAGCTCGGCGGCCGTGACGATGTTGGAGGTGGGGGCGTTCACCACCATGACGCCGGCCTTGGTGGCGGCGGAGACGTCGACGTTGTCCAGGCCGACGCCTGCGCGGGCGACGACCTTCAGCTTGCGGGCGGCGGCGATGGCCTCGGCGTCGACCTTGGTCGCCGAGCGGACCAGGACGGCGTCGACGCCGGCGATGGCGGGCAGCAGCTCGGCGCGGTCCGCGCCGTTGCAGTGCCGGATCTCGAAGTCCGGGCCCAGGGCGTCGACGGTCGCGGGCGACAGCTCTTCAGCGATGAGTACGACCGGTTTGCCGTTGGCAGCAGTGCTCACGTGAGTCCTCACAAGTCCAATGCGGACGGCCGTCCCGACGGCCGCAGGCGGTGGAGGGTGCTAGCCGCGTGGAAGACGCACGACGCTGTGGGCCTGACGCGAATGTGATGTGCAGTGTAGTAGCGCGACCAGGCGCCTTTTCCCCCGGAGCGGGAGGATCACCCGCACGGGGAAGGCGGCCGTACGTTCCCGTCCCTCCGGCGTACGCGGAGCGGGGTCCGGGGCGGAGCCCCGCGGCGCGAGCCCCGGCCGGGCGGGGGCGGTGGCGGCGCCGGGCACCCCCGCGCGCCGCCACCGCCCGGTGTCTCACGCCTCGTCGTCGTTGACCCAGCTCATGAGCTTGCGCAGCTCCTTGCCGGTGGTCTCCAGGAGGTGGTCCTGGTCCTGCTGCTTGTACTCGTTGTACTTCTTCAGGCCGCCGTGGTACTCGTCCATCCACTGCTGGGCGAACGTGCCGTCCTGGATCTCGGCGAGGACCTTCTTCATCTCGGCCTTGGTGGCGTCGGTGATGATGCGCGGGCCGGTGACGTAGTCGCCCCACTCGGCGGTCTCGGAGACCGACCAGCGCATCTTCTCCAGGCCGCCCTCGTACATCAGGTCGACGATGAGCTTCAGCTCGTGCAGGCACTCGAAGTAGGCGATCTCCGGCTGGTAGCCGGCCTCGACGAGGGTCTCGAAGCCCGCCTTCACCAGCGCGGCGGTGCCGCCGCAGAGCACGGCCTGCTCGCCGAACAGGTCGGTCTCGGTCTCCTCGGTGAAGGTCGTCTTGATGACGCCCGCGCGGGTGCCGCCGATGCCCTTGGCGTACGACAGGGCGAGCTCGAAGGCCTTGCCGGTGGCGTCCTGCTCGACGGCCGCGATGCACGGCACGCCGCGGCCCTCCTCGTACTGGCGGCGGACCAGGTGGCCCGGGCCCTTGGGGGCGACCATGCAGACGTCGACGCCGGCCGGGGGCTTGATGAAGCCGAAGCGGATGTTGAGGCCGTGGCCGAAGAACAGCGCGTCGCCGTCCTTGAGGTTGTCCTTGACCGACTCCTCGTAGACCTGCGCCTGGATGGGGTCCGGGACCAGGATCATGATGACGTCGGCCTCGGCGGCGGCCTCCGCCGGGGTGACCACGCGCAGGCCCTGCTCCTCGGCCTTGGCCTTCGACTTCGAGCCCTCGTGCAGGCCGACCCGGACGTCCACGCCGGAGTCGCGCAGCGAAAGGGCGTGGGCGTGACCCTGGCTGCCGTAACCGATGACCGCGACCTTGCGGCCCTGGATGATGGACAGGTCGGCGTCGGCGTCGTAGAACAGCTCGGCCACTGGGAAACTCCTCTGTGTGCTGGTGTTGCGTCCCACCGTACGGCGGGCACGGTCGAGTAAGGGTCGGGTTCCGGTATGCGGAACGTCAGGCGGTGCGGTCCAGGGAGCGCAGGCTGCGGTCCGTGATGGAGCGGGAGCCGCGGCCGATCGCGATCGTGCCGGACTGCACGAGCTCCTTGATGCCGAAGGGCTCGAGCATCTTGAGCATGGCCTCCAGCTTGTCGCTCGACCCGGTGGCCTCGATGGTCACGGCCTCGGGCGAGACGTCCACGGTCTTGGCGCGGAAGAGCTGGACGATCTCGACGATCTGGGAGCGGGTCTCGTTGTCGGCGCGCACCTTCACGAGGACGAGCTCGCGCTGGACGGCGGCGCCCGGCTCCAGTTCGACGATCTTCAGGACGTTCACCAGCTTGTTGAGCTGCTTCGTGACCTGTTCGAGCGGGAGTTCCTCGACGTTCACGACGATGGTGATGCGTGAGATGTCGGGGTGCTCGGTGACGCCGACGGCGAGCGAGTCGATGTTGAAGCCGCGGCGGGAGAAGAGCGCGGCGATCCTGGCCAGGATGCCGGGGGTGTTCTCGACGAGGACCGAGAGCGTGTGCTTCGACATGGGGGTCATGGCGGTCAAACCTCTTCCTGGTGCTCTCGGTGCTGTCAGTCGTCCGCGCTGTCGCCGAAGTCCGGGCGCACGTCCCGGGCGGCCAGGATCTCGTCGTTGGAGGTGCCCGCGGCGACCATGGGCCAGACCTGGGCGTCCTCGTGGACGATGAAGTCGATCACGACGGGGCGGTCGTTGACCGCGTTGGCCTCTTCGATGACCTTGTCGAGGTCGGCGGGGTCCTCGCAGCGGATGGCGTGGCAGCCCATCGCCTCGGACAGCTTGACGAAGTCCGGCACGCGGGTGCCGGCGCTCGGCTGCTTGCCGTCGGCGTCGGGGCCGGAGTGCAGGACGGTGTTGGAGTAGCGCTGGTTGTAGAACAGCGCCTGCCACTGGCGGACCATCCCCAGGGCGCCGTTGTTGATGATGGCGACCTTGACCGGGATGTTGTTCAGGGCGCAGGTGGTCAGCTCCTGATTGGTCATCTGGAAGCAGCCGTCGCCGTCGATGGCCCACACGGTCCGGTCGGGCATGCCGGCCTTGGCGCCCATCGCGGCCGGGACCGCGTAGCCCATCGTCCCGGCCCCGCCGGAGTTGAGCCAGGTCGCGGGGTGGTCGTACTGGATGAAGTGCGCGGCCCACATCTGGTGCTGGCCGACGCCCGCCGCGAAGATCGTGCCCTCCGGGGCGAGCCGGCCGATGCGCTCGATGACCTGCTGCGGCGAGAGCTGGCCGTTGTCGGGGTGGTCGTAGCCGAGCGGGTACGTCTCGCGCCAGCGGTTGAGGTCGGCCCACCAGGCCGCGTAGTTCGTCCGGGCGGCCTCGCCGGTGCGGTCCGCGGTGTGCTCGGCCTGGATGGCCTGGACGAGGTCGGCGATGACCTCGCGGGCGTCGCCGACGATGGGCACGTCCGCGGCGCGGTTCTTGCCGATCTCGGCCGGGTCGATGTCGGCGTGCACGACCTTCGCGTACGGCGCGAAGCTGTCCAGCTTGCCGGTGACCCGGTCGTCGAAGCGGGCGCCGAGGGCGACGATCAGGTCGGCCTTCTGCAGCGCGGTGACGGCGGTGACGCTGCCGTGCATGCCCGGCATGCCCACGTGCAGCGGGTGGCTGTCGGGGAACGCGCCGAGCGCCATCAGGGTGGTGGTGACGGGCGCGCCGGTCAGCTCGGCGAGGACCTTCAGCTCGGCGGTGGCGCGGGCCTTGATGACACCGCCGCCGACGTACAGGACGGGGCGCTTGGCGGCGGTGATGAGCTTCGCGGCCTCGCGGATCTGCTTGGCGTGCGGCTTGGTCACCGGCCGGTAGCCGGGCAGCTCCTGCTGCGGCGGCCAGGAGAACGTGGTGCGGGCCTGGAGGGCGTCCTTGGCGATGTCGACCAGGACGGGGCCGGGGCGCCCCGTGGCAGCGATGTGGAAGGCCTCGGCGATGGTGCGCGGGATGTCCTCGGCCTTGGTGACCAGGAAGTTGTGCTTGGTGATCGGCATCGTGATGCCGACGATGTCCGCCTCCTGGAAGGCGTCGGTGCCGATGGCCTTGGAGGAGACCTGGCCCGTGATGGCGACCAGCGGCACCGAGTCCATGTGGGCGTCCGCGATGGGCGTGACGAGGTTGGTGGCGCCGGGCCCCGAGGTGGCCATGCAGACGCCGACCTTGCCGGTGGCCTGGGCGTACCCGGTGGCCGCGTGGCCCGCGCCCTGCTCGTGGCGGACCAGGATGTGGCGGACGCGCGTGGAGTCCATCATCGGGTCGTACGCCGGCAGGATGGCGCCGCCGGGGATGCCGAACACCGTGTCCGCCCCGACTTCCTCGAGCGAGCGGATCAGGGACTGCGCGCCCGTGACGTGCTCGACGGGCGCGGACTGCTGCTGTCCAGAGGTTCGGGGCCGCGGCTGCGGCTGGCCGGCCCCGGTGGCCTGCTCGGTCATCGGCATTCTCTTCTCGAAGCTGAGGGTTGTCGCTGAGGTCTGGCGGAGAACTCTGGGGTGACGCTGCGGGGTCGTGCGGGTGTGGCGTGGGTGCTTTGCCTGGGTTTGGAGGGCACTGGTGCAACAAAAAACCCCTCGTGCCGTGAGGCAAGCGAGGGGAGCGCGCCGGGTGCGGTCGCTGGGTGTGTCTCCGGTGGCCCGGATCGCTTCCCAGCTTCAGCCGACGCGCTTTCCAAGTACGAGAATTCGGGTGCGCATGGCCAAGACCCTCCCTCCGGCGCGCTCCACCTGTCAAGTAGGTGGGACGGGCGTCTCATTATGTGAGCGGCCCAGCGGAACGGTCCCGGCCGCGTACGCCGCGCCCATGCCGCCGAACGCGTCCGGCGCCGCGCCGAAGGCGTCCGGGTCCGCCGGGCCGCCCACGCACACCGGCTCCACCGGGCCGCGCGGGACGGGGTACTCCCCCAGCGCGAGGGCCCGGCGCAGGCGGTACTCGTCCAGCGGGCCGGAGAACGCCATGCCCTGCCCGTGCGTGCAGCCCATGGCGCGCAGCGCCACCACCTGCTCGGGGTGGTCGACGCCGTCGGCGACGGAGTCCACACCGAGGTCGGTGGCGATCCTCAGGAGACCAGACGTGATTTTGTGGAGGCGAGCGGACTCCACCACTCCTTCGACGAGCCCCCGGTCCAGCTTGAGGATGTCGAGCGGCAGCCGGCGCAGCGCGGTGATGCCCGCGCCGCCGCCGAAGCCGTCGAGCGCCACGCGCACCCCGAGCCGCCGCAGCGACGTCAGGCGCCGCTCCAGCTCGTCGAACCCGACCCGGGCGTCGGTGTCCGCCAGCTCGATGACGAGCGCGCCGGAGGGCAGGCCGTGCCGGGTGAGCAGCGCCTCCAGGGAGCCGAGCGGCAGCGAGCGGTCCACCAGGCGGCGCGCGCCGACCCGCACGGTGACGGGCACCGCGTGCCCGGCGCGGCCGCGCTCGGCGGCCTGCTCGACGGCCTCCTGGAGCAGCCAGCGGCCCAGCTCGGCGGCCTTGTCGCCGCCCTCGGCGGCGCGCAGGAACTCGGCGGGCGTGAACAGCACGCCGTGGGCCGAGCGCCAGCGCGCCTGGGCGGCGACCGAGGTGATCCGGCCGCTGCCGAGGGCCACCACGGGCTGGTGCAGCAGCGTGAACTCGCCCTCGTGCAGGGCGCTGCGCAGCCGGGTGGCCAGCTCGGCCTTGCGGGCGACGTCGGCCTGCATCTGGGGCGCGTACAGCTCGACGCGGTCCTTGCCGCCGGCCTTCGCGCGGTACATCGCGAGGTCGGCGTTGCGCAGCAGCTCGCCGGCGCCGACGCCCGGCTCGGCGAAGGCGACGCCGATGGACGCGGCGACCCGGACATCGTTGCCGTCGATGTCGTACGGCTGGGAGAGTCTCAGCCGCAGGCGGTCGGCGAGCTCCAGGATGTGCTTCTCGCGGGCCTTCTGGTCGCGGGTGCCGTCGCCGACGATGAGGGCCGCGAACTCGTCGCCGCCGAGGCGCGCCGCGGTGTCCGAGGCGCGGACGGCCTCCTGGAGCCGCTGGGCGGCCTGGACGAGGAGCTCGTCGCCGGCCTGGTGGCCGATGGTGTCGTTGACGGCCTTGAAGCCGTCGAGGTCGATGAAGAGCACGGCCGTGCCCCGGTCGGTGACTCTTCGACCGCCGAGCGCTTGCGCGACCCGGCGGGTGAAGAGTGCCCTGTTGGGCAGGTCGGTGAGGGGGTCGTGCTCGGCGTTGTGCTGCAACTGCGCCTGCAGGCGCACCCGTTCGGTGACGTCGCGGCTGTTGAAGATCAGTCCGCCGTGGTGGCGGTTGACGGTGGACTCGACGTTGAGCCACTCGCCGCTGCCGGACTTGAAGCGGCACTCGATGCGTGTGGTGGGCTCGTCCACGGGGTTGGCGGCGAGGAAGCGGCGCACCTCGTGGACCACGCGGCCGAGGTCCTCCGGGTGCATGAGCGAGGCGAGTTCGGAGCCGACGAGTTCGTCGGCCTCGCGGCCGTAGACCCCGGCGGCGGCCGGGCTGACGTACCGCAGGACGCCGCTCGGCGCGGCGATCATGATGACGTCGCTGGAGCCCTGCACCAGGGAGCGGAAGTGGTTCTCCTTCTGGGCCAGCTCCTGGGTCAGCGTGATGTTGTCGAGCAGCATGATGCCCTGCCGCACGACGAGCGCGAGGACGACCGTGCCCGCGGTGAACAGGACGACTTCGTCGACGCTGCGGCCGTTCAGGACGTTGTAGAGGATGCCGAGCGTGCAGACCGCGGCGGCCAGGTAGGGCGTGAGCGCGGCGAGCGAGCCCGCGATGGGACGGGTCGTCGCATAGCGCCCGTCGTCGGCCCACTCGGCGGGGACGCAGCGCACGTCCGAGCCGCGCGCCCGGCCGTAGGGCCGCTCGCCGCCGGGCGCGGGCTCGGCCTCGGCGCGCCGGGGCGTCGCCCACGGGGCGTACGCGAGGAGCAGCGACCCGGCGAACCAGCCGGCGTCGAGGAGCTGGCCGGAGCGGTAACTGGCGTGCAGCAGCGGCGAGGTGAACAGCGCGTCGCACATCACGGTCAGCGCGAGGGCGCCGATCGCGGTGTTCACCGCCGTGCGGTTGGCCGACGACCGTCTGAAGTGCAGGGCCAGGACCATGCTGACGAGCGCGATGTCCAGGAGCGGGTACGCGAGCGACAGCGCGGCGTGCGCGACGCCGGGGCCGTCGAACTGCGCGGTGTGCGCGAGGGCGAGGCTCCAGGAGAGCGTGAGCAGCGAGCCGCCGATGAGCCACGCGTCGAGCCCGAGGCAGACCCAGCCGGCCCGGGTCACCGGGCGCTTGGCGAGCACCAGGAGCCCGATGATGGCGGGCGGCGCGAAGCACAGGAAGAACAGGTCCGCGAAGCCCCGCTCGGGCACGGGCTCGCGCAGGACGACCTCGTGCCATCCCCACACGCCGTTGCCGCAGGCCGCCATCGCGGAGGAGAGCGCGAACAGCAGCCATGCGGGTCGAAAGCGGCTGCGCCGGGTGCGGGAGTAGAGGAAGCAGGAGACGGCGGCGGCCGCGGCGGCGGCGCTGAGGCCGAAGTCCCCCATGATGAGCGCGAGCCGGTCGGAGCCCCAGCCGAGGGCGGAGCCGGTGGCGTACCCTCCGCAGACGAGCAGCAGGAGTACCTGGGAGAGCAGGCACGTGCCGGTGGGGGCCGGGCGCCGGGCCGCGGGTCCGCCCGGTGCGGGCAGGGGCGCGCCGAGCCCGCCGTCAAGCACGGACGCGGAGGCCGTCTGCCCGCTCACCGCGCGGCCCCGCTCCGGGTGGCGGTGCTCCGGGTGGCGGCGCCACGGTCCGGGCCACCACCGTGCCCACGGGTCGCGCGGTGCGCCGGGCCCGCGCCCGGGGGACCCGCCGCCGTGGGGCGGGGTCCGCCCGGCGCCGGGCCGGTGCGGCGGAGGAGTCCCGTCGAGCGGAGGAGTCCCGTCGACCAGACGCGGCGGAGTCCCGTCGACAAGACAGGGCCGTCCCGCCGGGCCCGCCGGCGGCCGGCGCGGGGTCCCGGGCCTGGGGAGCGGCGGGCGCTCGCCCGCCTGGACGGCTGCCATGGGCCCGCCTCCGGCGGGTGCGGCCGGCGCCGGGCGGCGCGGCGCGGGTCCCTGCGCCGGACGCGGTACCTGCCGCCGCGGGCCGGTGTACGCGAGAGTCGCGGGCGGTGGTCCCGCCGCGTCGGATCGTTCGCCCATTGGCCGTGCATCGCCCGTCGCCCCCCTCGCAGTGCCGTTACTCATCCCCTGGCGCCGATACGGTGCGCGGCGCATCCCCTGTCGGGGACGATACACCAGGCTCGTCACTCAGGGACAGGTCCGCTCTACGCAGTGTGACCGCGCTCGTCAATGTGGACACGCGGCGCACATGAGTGAGTGCGGAGCGTGCAGAGATGGGACGGCGTCGGTTCCAGGCGGTCACCCGGCGCCGGATATCGACCGTTCCTGACCGGCTTACGGGCGCTTCGCAGGTGGGAGAAAAAGGGCGTCACACTCGTACGGCGCACATCGCGACCGAGCTAGGACGTCGTGAGAACGACGTTGTCCAGAGGCGCTCCGCTCGCGTATCGCCGCAGCTGGGCGGCCAGCAGGCGGCGGGCGCGCGGCAGGTACGCGGACGAGGAGCCGCCCACGTGCGGACTGATCAGCACGCCGGGCGCCTGCCACAGCGGGTGACCGGCGGGCAGCGGCTCCGGGTCGGTGACGTCGAGGGCCGCCGTGAGCCGGCCGCTCTCCAGCTCGGCGAGCAGCGCCTTGGTGTCGACCACCGGGCCGCGGGCGACGTTCACCAGAAGTGCGCCGTCCCTCATCCGCGCCAGGAAACCGGCGTTGACCAGGCCACGCGTGGCGTCGGTGAGGGGCGTGCAAAGCACTACCACGTCCGCTTCGGGCAGCAGTCGAGGCAGAGCGTCCAGCGCGTGCACCGTTCCGCGCTCCGTGGTGCGCTCGGAGCGCGCGACGCGCGCCACCCGCGCGCATTCGAAGGGGGCGAGCCGGTCCTCGATCGCCGCGCCGATGGCCCCGTACCCCACGATCAGGACGGACCTGTCGGCGAGGGCCGGGTAGAACCCGGAGTGCCACCGCTCGGTGCGCTGCCCTTCCACGAACCGCGGCACGCCCCGCAGCGAGGCGAGGATCAGCGTCAGCGCGAGCTCGGCGGTGCTGGCGTCGTGCACGCCGCGCGCGTTGCACACCTGGACACCGGGCGGCAGCAGCGCCAGGGCCGGTTCGAGGAAGTCGACGCCCGCCGTCAGCGTCTGTACCACCCGCAGCGACGCCATGGCGGCCAGCGGCGGCAGCACCACGTCCGCGCTCTTCATGTACGGCACCACGTACAGCGCGCAGTCGGCCGGATCGGCGGGCAGGTCCGGGCCGCCGTCCCAGAAGCGGTACGTGAGACCCGCCTCGGCCGCGGCGGGCAGACCGTCGACCTCGGTCTCTTCGAACGGCATCCACACGTCGGTCGTCATGGTCAGGAGGCTAGTGCGAACAGGCCGCACGCGGCGGTCCGGGGAGCAGAGGTTACGTTGGGTGCCGCCCGGACCGAAGATCGCGGGACAGCCGGACAATCGCAGCACAGACGCGGGGACAGCGGGAGGGTTCGACCAGGTGGAGCGCAGGACGATCGGCGCCGGAGCGCTCGGGGTGGGCGCCGTCGGACTCGGCTGCATGCCGATGAGCTGGGCGTACTCCCGCTCCCGGCAGCGCGGGGAGGCCTCGCTGCGGACCGTGCACGCGGCGCTCGACCAGGGCACGACGCTCCTCGACACGGCGGACATGTACGGCCCGTTCACCAATGAGCTCCTGGTCGGCCGGGTGCTCAGGGAGCGGCGCGGGGAGGCCTTCGTGTCGACGAAGTGCGGGCTGCTCGTGGGCGATCAGCACATCGTCGCCAACGGCCGCCCCGGCTACGTCAGACGGGCGTGCGACGCCTCGCTGCGGCGGCTGCAGACCGACACCATCGACCTCTACCAGTTGCACCGCGCGGATCCGGAGGTGCCGATCGAGGAGACCTGGGGCGCGATGGCCGACCTGGTGACGGCCGGGAAGGTGCGGGCGCTCGGCCTGTGTGCGGTGGGGGCGCGGGCGCGGCGGCGGGTCGGCGGCGGTCTGCACGACACCACGATCCGCCAGTTGGAGCGGGTCCAGCAGGTGTTCCCGGTGACGGCGGTGGAGGCCGAGCTGTCCGTGTGGTCGCCCGAGGCGCTGGAGGCGCTGCTGCCCTGGTGCGCGGCGCGCGGCGTGGGCTTCCTGGCCGCGATGCCGCTGGGGAACGGTTTCCTCACCGGCACGCTGACGCCGGGGCAGGGCTTCGAGCCGGACGACCTGCGGGCCCGGCATCCCCGGTTCACCGCCGAGATGATGGCGGCCAACCAGCCCCTGGTCGTGGGGCTGCGGCGGGTCGCCGCCCGGCACGGGGCGACGCCCGCGCAGGTCGCGCTGGCCTGGGTGCTCGCGCAGGGGCCGCAGGTGGTGCCGATCCCCGGGGCCAAGCGGGAGCGGTGGGCGCGGGAGAACGCCGGGGCGGCCGGGGTGCGGCTGTCCGCGCGGGACCTGGCGGAGATAGCGGCGCTGCCCCCGGCACAGGGGTCGTGGGACTGAGCCGCGGGGGCGTGCGCGGTGTATGAACGGGGGAAGCGCCACGTCGAAGGGATCCTGACCGTGCTGAGTGCTCAACGTTCCGCGGTGGCGGCCGCCTTGGCGGCCCTCACCCTGCTCACGGCGACCGCGTGCTCGTCGGACGACGGCGGCGACGGCCCGTTCGACGGCGGGAGCCCCCGCTCCAGCGCCGCCGGACCCAGCGCCTCGCCGTCCGGCAAGGGCGCCGAGCCGCCTCCGGAGAAGGGCTCCGCCAAGGTCGTCAGAACGCTCGCCACCGGCCTGAAGTCGCCGTGGGGCCTCGCCGCGCTTCCCGGCGGCGACCTCCTGGTGTCGTCCCGCGACGAGGGCTCGATCACCCGGGTCGACGGCTCCACCGGCGAGAAGACCGAGGTCGGCACGGTGCCCGGGGCCGACCCCGACGGCGAGGGCGGCCTGATGGGCCTCGCGCTGTCCCCCGCGTACGCCTCGGACCACATGGTGTACGCGTACGTAACGACGGAGTCGGACAACCGCGTGGTGCGGATGCTGTACGACGAGAGGAAGCCGTCCGGTCAGCAGTTGGGCGCCCCGGACACGGTCCTCAAGGGCATCCCCAAGGGCGTGATCCACAACGGCGGCCGGATCGCCTTCGGCCCCGACAAGCTGCTGTACGTGGGCACGGGCGAGACCGGCGAGACCGGCCTCGCCCAGGACGAGAAGTCCCTCGGCGGCAAGATCCTCCGCCTCACCCCGGACGGCGAACCCGCCCCGGGCAACCCGTTCGAGGGCTCACCGGTGTTCTCGTACGGCCACCGGAACGTGCAGGGGCTCGCCTGGGACGAGCGGAAGCGCCTGTGGGCCTCGGAGTTCGGCCAGGACACCTGGGACGAGCTGAACGAGATCGAGGCGGGTGACAACTACGGCTGGCCGGAGGCCGAGGGCAAGGGCAACGAGGGCGGTTTCCACGACCCGGTGGCCCAGTGGAAGACGTCCGAGGCCTCCCCGAGCGGCATCGCCTACGCCAGGGGCTCGGTGTGGATGGCGGGCCTGCGCGGGGAGCGCCTGTGGCGGATCCCCGTGCGGGGTGTGGACGGCGAGCCGCGGACGGAGGCGTTCCTGAAGGAGGAGCACGGCAGGCTGCGCACGGTGCTCGCGGCGGGCGGCGGCAGGCTGTGGCTGGTGACGAGCGAGACGGACTCGCGCGGGACCCCGAAGAAGGGCGACGACAAGATCCTGGAGGTGGAGGTGGAGTAGCCGGGGCGGTCAGGCCGGGGGCGGTGCCGTGTCGGACGGGGCCTTCGGGCGCGGGGCCCGGGCGGGGACGGCCGCCGCGTCGGGCGGGGCGTCGTCGGGCAGGGCCTGGGCGGGGGCGGCCGCGTCCGGCGGGGCCTCGGCAGGCGGGGCGTGGTCGGCGGCGGCCGCGTCCGGCGGGGCTTCCCGGTGGGGCGGCAGGGTGTCGTCGGGCTGCTGGGGGAGACGGACCACGACCTTGCCGGAGGAGAGGTCTATCGGGCCGTGGCCGGGGTCGCCGTCGTTGATGTCGACGCGGGTCAGCTCCAGCCGCTTCTTCTCGTCGTCCGTGTGTTTGCGCCCGGGGGCGAAGAGCTGCTCGAACACGTTGAACACGGTGCCTCCCCGAGGCTGACGACGGTCCGGCTGTCCAGGGTAGGCGAGCGCGCGCGGAACGGGCCGGGACGGACGGGGCGGACTCGGCGGGCGCGGGTCACCCGGCGGCGCGCACCTCCTCCTCGGCGGCGGGGAACAGCCGCAGCCGGTGGGCGAGGGCGGCCGCCTCGCCGCGGCCCGCCACGCCCAGCTTGGCCAGGATGTTCGAGACGTGGACGCTCGCCGTCTTCGGGGAGATGAACAGCTCCTCGGCGATCTGCCGGTTGCTGCGGCCCGCCGCGACCAGGCGCAGGACGTCGCGCTCGCGGGTGGTCAGGCCGAGCGCCTCGGCGGGGTCGGCAGGGGCGGGGGCCGCCGCGCCGGTCAGGGACAGGCGGCCCCGCTGGGCGAGCCGGTCGACGGCGTCGGTGAGCGCCCGGGCGCCCAGGTGCGCGGCGACCGCGCCCGCCTGGCGGAGCAGCTCGGCGGCCCGGTCCCGGTCGGCGTCGCCGACGGCCGGGCGCCCGGTGGCGGTCCGGCACGCGAGCAGCGCCTCCGCGAGGCGGTGGCGGACGCGGGCGAGGTCGTAGGGCCGCTCCAGGGGCGCGACGGCGGTGACGACGGCCAGCCAGTCGTCGGCCGTGGCGCGGCCCTCGGCCCGGGCGAGTTCCGCGCGCAGCCACAGCTCGTACGCCGTCCAGACCGGTACGCGGGTGGGTAGGGCCTTGGCGGTGGTGCGGATGGTCCGCAGCACCTCCGCGCGGCCGGGGCCGGCGACGGCGAGGCCGCGGGCGTCGGCCTCGGCGGTGGCGGCGGCGAGCAGCAGCGGCCAGCCGTAGCGCTGGGTGCCGGGCGGGAAGCCGGTGGCGACGGCCTGCTCCAGTTCGGCGCGGGCGTCGAGGAGGCGGCCCTCGGCCGCGGCGACGCCGAGGGTGACGCGGTGCAGCGGCAGCGCGTCCTGCGGCATGGAGTCGTGGGTGCCGAACTGCTTGCGGGCGACGGCGAGCTGGCGCCCGGCCTCGGCGGTGTCGCCGCGGGCGAGGGCGATGTGGGCCAGGCGCAGGGCGGCACCGCCGCGCGGCTTGGCGCTCAGGCCGGCGCGGTGGGCGGACTCGGTGGCCTCCTCCCAGCGGCCGAGGGCGTACAGGGACTCGGAGCGGTTGGCCCACATCCACGCCTCGGACTCGCGCAGGCCGTACCGCCGGGCGAGGGCGATGCCCTCGTCGAGCATCTCCACGGCCTCGCGGGAGCGGCCGGTGCCTTCGAGCATGGAGGGGATGTTGATGTGGGTGCGGCCCACGAGGCCGACGGTGCCGTCGGCGAGGACGCGCTCCCTGATGGCGTACAGCTCGGCGAACCCGGCCTCGATGTCGCCCGCGTCGATCGTCAGGCCGCCGAGGGTGAGCCGGGCGGTCAGCTCGATCTCGCAGGCGCCGACCATCCGGGCGTAGTCCACGGCCTGTTCGGCGGCGGCGAGGCTCTCGGGGCCGGGGTGGTGCAGCATCTGCCAGCCCGCGACGACGGCGAACACCTCGGCGTGCACCTCCGACGGCGGGCGGCCGCGCACCAGGTCCTGGGCGGTGGCGAGCTCCTGCCAGCCGTCGCCGCGGGCGAGGCTGCGTACCAGGTGGGAGCGCTGCACCCAGAACCAGGCGGCGCGCAGCGGGTCGTGGCCGTCGTCCAGGAGGCGCAGGGCGCGCTTGGTGATCTTCAGGGCGCGTTCGCGCGCGCCGCACAGGCGGCCCGCGACGGCGGCCTCGGCCATGAGGTCCAGGTAGTGCAGCGGGGTGGTGGCGGGGTCGCAGCCGCAGGGCGGGTAGACCTCGGTGTAGTCGGCGGGGCGCAGCGCGGCGCGGATGTCGTCGGGGACGTCGTCCCACAGCTCCATCGCCCGCTCCAGGAGCCGCAGTTGCTCGGCGTAGGCGTGGCGGAGCCGGGCCTCGACGGAGGCGTTGAGCACGGCGGGCAGGGCCTTCGCGGCGTCGTGGGCGTGGTACCAGTAGCTGGCCAGGCGGGTGGTGCGCTGGTCGGCGGCGACCAGCGCGGGGTCGGCCTCCAGGGCGGTGGCGAAGCGCCGGTTGATGCGGGAGCGCTCGCCGGGCAGCAGGTCGTCGCCGACGGCCTCGCGGACCAGGGAGTGCCGGAAGCGGTAGCCGTCGCCGCTCGGCGAGGGCAGCAGGATGTTGGCGCCGACGGCGGCCCGCAACGCGTCGATCAGCTCGTCCTCCCCGAGCCCGGCGACCCCGGCGAGCAGCGCGTACTCGACGGTGGAGCCGCCCTCGGCGACGATCCGGGCGACGCGCTGCGCGTCCTCGGGCAGCTCCTCCACGCGGACGAGGAGCAGGTCGCGCAGCGAGTCGGAGAGCGCCGCGCAGCTGTTGCCGTGGGAGGCGACGGCGAGTTCCTCGACGAAGAAGGCGTTGCCGTCGGAGCGTTCGAAGACGTCGTCGACGAGCTTGGGGTCGGGTTCGGCGGCGAGGATCCCGGCCATCTGCCGCGCGACCTCGTCGCGGGTGAAGCGGCGCACCTCGACGCGGTGGACCGTGCGCAGCCGGTCGAGTTCGGCGAGCAGGGGGCGCAGCGGGTGGCGGCGGTGGATGTCGTCGGCGCGGAAGGTGGCGAGGACGACGAGGCGGCCGCTGCGCAGCGTCCGGACGAGGTAGGAGAGCAGGTGGCGGGTGGAGGTGTCGGCCCAGTGCAGGTCCTCCAGGACGAGGACGACGGTGCGGTTGGCGGCGACGCGCTCCAGGAGGCGGGCGGTGAGCTCGAACAGCCGCGCCATCGCCTCCTCGCCGGGGCGGCCGCCGGTGGTCCGCGGGCGCCGGTCCGCGTCGCACAGCTCCGGGAGCAGGCGCGCGAGCTCCTCCTCCTGGCCCGCGGCCGCCGCCGCGAACTCGGCGGGCAGCTGCTCGCGCAGGGTGCGCAGGGCGGCGGAGAACGGCGCGAAGGGAAGGCCGTCGGCGCCGATCTCCACGCAGCCGCCGACGGCGACGACCGCGCCCCGGGCGGTGGCCGCGGCCGCGAACTCCTCCAGGAGGCGGGTCTTGCCGACGCCGGCCTCCCCGCCGAGCAGCAGGGCCTGCGGCTCACCGGCGGGCGGCGCGGCGGCGCG
The DNA here is from genome assembly GCF_030010595.1 of Streptomyces sp. CC224B. Classification (NCBI taxonomy): domain Bacteria; kingdom Bacillati; phylum Actinomycetota; class Actinomycetes; order Kitasatosporales; family Streptomycetaceae; genus Streptomyces; species Streptomyces sp. CC224B. The sequence continues at coordinate 25,652 of NZ_JASCXL010000019.1, forward strand.
GGCGAGCGCGTCGTTCAGTACGCGCAGTTCGTCGGCGCGGCCGACGAAGACGGGGCTGACGGACCTGGTCTCCACAGCGGTGAGCATCGCACAGAGCTGCGGTTTCGTGGGAGCGGGTTTCGTGGAAGCGGCTTTCGTGGGAGCGGCTTTCGCTGTGCGCGGCACGGCGCGGCCTGCCCGGCCGCTCAGGCCGCGCGTGTGAAGCGGTCGGCCGGTGCCGGGCCGGTGCCGGGGCGGGCGCCCGGCGCGGTGCGGGCCGCCGCCATCCGCGCCTCGGCACCGTCCCGGCCGAACACCCGGCGGGCCTTGCGGGCCTTGCGGGCCTCTCGCGCCTCCCGTACGAGGCGCTGGTGCGCGGCCTGTTCGGCGAGCTCGGCGGCGCGGAACTGGTGGAGCTGGTACTCGAACATCGTGTCCCCCTGGGTGGTGGTGTCCCGCGTTCTGCGAGGACTCCACTTTCGTTTCCCAGGGGGGTGCGGCACATCGGGAAGGTTCCGCATCTTGGGAGGGCGGGGGGCCTTAGGTGTGCGGGGGTGCCTTAGGCGTGTCCGCCCGCGGCCCGGCCGCCTAACTCGTCGACGGCAGGCCGAGGATCAGGTCCGTGTACTTCGCCGCCGCCAGGGCCAGGCCGATGACGCCCAGGGCGGCGCCCGCCCACGCCACGGACCTGACCCAGGGCGCCTGCACGCGTGCGGGGTCGCCGAAGGCGGGGCGCAGGAGCACGGCCACGGCCGTGACCAGGGCCGCCACCGCGAAGGCGCCCGCGACCAGGGCGGTCGTCCTCCAGGAGTCGCCGTAGACCTCCTGCACCTGGCGGGCCACGCTCGCGCTCCGGGACGTCCTGAGCTGCCCGATCAGCGACTCGCGCGCGGAGGCGACCGTGCCGGTCCAGCCACCCGAGAGACCCACCAGGCCGAGCGCCACGGCGACGACGGCCGCCGCGCCCTGCCCGATGCCGTCGGGCTTGGCGACGGCTGCGGCTTCGGCATCGGCCTCCGCTGCGGCTGCGGCTTCGGCATCGGCCTCCGCTGCGGCGGTGGCTTCGGCTGCGGCGGCGTCCTCCGACACCACCTCGGTGGAATCCCGCGCCTCGTCGGTCGCCACTGCCTCGTCCGTCGCCACCGTCTCGACCGCGCTCTTCGTCCTCTTCGTGCCCATGCTCCGCACCGTACGGACGGAGTCTGAGAGGGGCCTTAGGGAGTCTGAGAGGGGCCTTAAGGCGTCTGGGCCGCCTGGCGTTCCTCGCGGGCCTTGCGCCACTCCGGGGCGAGGACCGACCAGACCTCCATGTCGTGGCGGATCCCCTGCCAGGGGAAGCTCTCCCGCAGGACGCCGTCGCGTACGAAGCCCAGGCGCGCGGCGGCGGCCTTGCTGCGGTCGTTGCGGGAGGACACCACCCACTCCACGCGGTGCATGCCGCGCCGGTCGACGGCCCAGTCGACCATGACGCGGACGGCGTTGGTGACCAGGCCCCGCCCCGTGGCGGAGGGTTCGAGCCAGACACCGACCTCGCAGGTGTCCGTGCCGGTGTCGAAGATACGGAAGAGCGTGCCGCCGACGAGCCTGCCGTCGAGCCAGACGCCGTAGAGGCGGCCGGTGTCCGCGGCCTGCCTGTCCGCGTACCGCTGGAGGGTGGCGCGGGCGGACTCCAGGTCCTTGGTGAGTACGGTCATCGGCACCCAGGGACCGGCAAACTCCCGCGCCCGGTCGACGTGTTCCAGGAACTCCTCGGCGTTCCAGGGCTCCAGGGGGCGCAGTTCGGCCCCCTCCCCCACGGATATCGCGAACATCCGGCTCTCCTCAGCGTTCTCGGCGTACACCAGCGTTGTCGGCCCCGCGCCGACAGCGCTCTCGCTTCGGCGCCGTCAGCGGTGGTCGAGCCCCGCGTACGTGACCTCGTCCTCGTCGTGCCCGCGGCGCCCCGGGATCTTCGCACGTGTCCGGCTCTCGGGCACCTCGATACTGATGCGCGGCAGCCAGCGGTCCAGGCGCCGGGGCAGCCACCAGTTGGCGCTGCCGAGCAGGTGCATGAGGGCGGGTACGAGCAGGGTGCGCAGGACGAAGGCGTCGAGCGCGACGGCCGCGGCGAGAGCGATGCCGAACATCGCGATCACCCGGTCGCCGCTGAGGACGAACGCCAGGAACACCGAGATCATGATGACGGCCGCGGAGTTGATGACGCGGCTGGTCTCGGCGAGGCCGACGCGGACGGCCACGCGGTTGTCGCCGGTCTCCAGCCACTCCTCGTACATCCTGCTGACCAGGAAGACCTGGTAGTCCATGGAGAGGCCGAAGAGGACCGAGACCATGATCACGGGGAGGAAGGGCTCGACGGGGCCCGCGCGTCCCAGGCCGAGGAGTTCGCTGCCCCAGCCCCACTGGAAGATCGCGACCACGACGCCGAACGCGGCCGCGACCGCCGCGACGTTCATGACGGCGGCCTTCAGCGGTATGCCGACCGAGCGGAAGGCGAGCAGCAGCAGGACGCAGCCGAGGCCGATGACGACGCCCACGAAGAGCGGCAGCTTGCCGACGATGATCTCGGCGAAGTCGTCGTAGCCCGCGGTCACGCCGCCGACGCGCAGGTCCAGCGAGGTGCCCGCCTCGGCGCGCGGCAGGACGTCGTCCCGCAGCCGGTCGACGAGGTCGCTGGTGGCCTGCGACTGGGGCGGGGAGTCCGGTACGACGGTGAGGAAGGCCGTGCTGCCGTCCTCGGCGTACGTCACCGGGCTCACGGTCGCGACGCCCGGCGTGGACCCCAGGGTGGTGTCCAGGGTGTCGAGGGCGAGCCGGTCGGCGGCGCCCCGGACGTCCGTGACGAGGGTGAGCGGACCGTTCACGCCGGGCCCGAAGCCGTCGGCGAGCAGGTCGTAGGCCTGGCGCGTGGTGGCCGTCGCGGGGTTGTTGCCCTGGTCGGAGGTGCCGAGGCGGAGGAAGAGGGTGGGCAGGGCGAGCACCGCGATCACCAGGACCGCGAGGGCGCCGAGCACCTTCGGGTGGCGCTCCACGAACGCCGACCAGCGGGCGGCGAGCCCCGTCGGCACCTCCGGCTCGGGCCCGCGCTCGGCGAGGCGGCGCCGCTCGCGGCGGCTGAGGGCGCGCGGCCCGAGGAAGGCGAGGAAGGCGGGCAGCAGCGTCACGGAGGCGGCGACGGTGAGGGCCACGGTGAGTGACGCGGCGATGGCGACGCCGTTGAGGAAGCTCAGGCGCAGGATGAGCATGCCGAGGAGCGCGATGCACACGGTGGCGCCGGCGAAGACCACGGCGCGGCCGGTGGTGGCGACGGCGCGCTCGGCGGCCTCGGCGACGGGCAGGCCGCGTTTGAGGCCCTTGCGGTGGCGGGTGACGATGAACAGGGCGTAGTCGATGCCGACGCCGAGGCCGATCAGGGTGCCGAGCATCGGCGCGAAGTCGGCCACCGTCATGACGTGCCCGAGCAGCACGGTGCCCGCGTACGCCGTGCCGACGGAGACGACGGCCGTGGCGATGGGCAGGGCCGCGGCGGCGAGCGAGCCGAAGGCGAGGAACAGCACGACGGCGGCGACGGCGACGCCGACGATCTCGGCGGTCTTGGCGCTCTTGGCCTCGGTGAGGCCGACGGCGCCGCCGCCGAGGGCCACGTCCAGCTCCCCCGCCGCGGCGGTCTCGGCGGCCTCGGCGGCCTGGACGACGGCGCGCGCCTGGCCCGGCTCGACGGAGTCGAGCTGCTCGCGGAAGGTGACCGTGGCGTAGGCGGTGCGGCTGTCCTCGCTGATCTGCGCGTCGCCGCGGTCGGTGTAGGGGCTGGTGACGGAGGCCACGCCGGGCAGCTCGGCAATCTTGTCGAGCGTCGCGGTCATGGTCCGCTCGACGGCGGCGGAGCGGACGCTGCCGTCCTTGCCGGTGTGCCAGACGACGGTGTTCGCGTCGCCGCCGAGGTCCGGGAAGCCGTCCTCCAGGAGCTGGCTGGCGCGGTGGGACTCGGTGCCGGGGACCTCGTAGTCGTTGGAGTACGCCGATCCGGCGGCGGCCGCGGCGGCCGCGGTGCCGCCGAGGGCGAGGAGCCAGACCAGTACGGCGACGAGGCGGTGCCGGACGCACCACCGGGCGAGTGCTGCCACGAACTGGCTCCCTGAGTGTGTCGTGGATCCTCGTCGGGACAGCCGGGAAGCGTCGGAGATGACCCGAAAAGAACACGTCTGCTGCTTGAACGGCTTGGACTGCGTGCGCCACGTCGCGCTGCTGCGCAGTGCGGCGCACGGACCGCATGGACCACACGGACCACACGGACCACCGCATGATCGACATGCACCGATAAGGATCACGTCGTCGCATGTGGGTGACATGACCGAGATGGGCCATGCGCAGCCACTCTGACAGCCACCGGAGATCCATAGTCCGTTTCGTGTCCAGCCTCACAGCGGCACCGGGCCCCCGGGCGCGGCAGAGAACACGCAAGGGCGCACGGGTCACACCCGTGCGCCCCTGCGCCTCCCGTGTCCGGCCGGTGATCAGCCCGACACGCTGGCGCGACCGTTCTCGATGTGCCCCATCAGGCGCCGCCGGAAGCCCTCGTCGCCCGCCGCCGTCACCTCCACGTCGTACCAGCCGTGCTCGTCGGCCGTGTGCCAGGCGAGGGTGCGGCTGCTGCCCGGCCTGACGCGGACGGTCCGGGTTCGCCGCCGGACGTCGTCCTCGTCGACGTAGCCGAGCGGCCGGACCGTGAAGACGAGCTGCCCCTTGCCCCGGTTGGCCAGCGTGAGGTGGAGGTCGCGCCGGGTGACCGCCGAGGTGAGGGCCGCCGTCCCGGCGGCGCGTCCGGCGAACTCGCGGCGGAAGCCGTTCGGCCCGGTCACCGTGAACCGGTAGGAGCCGCCGGGCAGCGGCACGGACCAGTGGCCCTCGTGCCGGACGTCCTGGTGCTGCGGTGCCGGGAACTCGCCCGCGTACGGGTACAGCGCGAAGTGCGCGCTGCGCCGGCCGCCGTTGCGCAGCCGCACCGTGAGCGCCCCGTCCCTGACGGGCCGGGCGTCGGCGTCCGGCTGGTACGGCAGCGGGCGCGCCCGGCTGACGCCCGGCTCCTGCCGGGGCATCGACTGCTCGGCGGGCGGCTTCGGCTGCCAGCGGCCGCTGAAGGGCGGGATCGCGCCGGGCCGCTCCACCTCCGGTATCCGGTGGCCGCGGTCGAAGTCGAAGGCCCCGGTGAGGTCGCCGGCGACCTGGCGGCGCCAGGAGCCGATGTTCGGCTCGCGCACGCCGGTCCACCGCTCCAGGAAGCGCACCACGGAGGTGTGGTCGAAGACCTCCGAGCACACGTACCCGCCGACCGTCCACGGCGACACGACCAGCATCGGCACGCGGACGCCGAGCCCGGTCGGCAGGCCCTGCCACCGCTCCTCCGCGACGTCCGGGCCGGGCACGGGCGGCGGCACGTGGTCGAAGAAGCCGTCGTTCTCGTCGTAGTTGATGAACACGGCGGTGCGCCGCCACACCTTCGGGTGCGAGGCGAGGGCGTCCAGGACCTTGTAGACGATGGTGGCGCTGTGGACGGGCGAGGAGACCGAGGGGTGCTCGGAGTCCACCGCGGACGGCACCAGGTAGCTGACCTTGGGCAGGGTGCCGTCCGCGACGTCCTTGGCGAACTCCTCGGCGAGCTTTCCGGTGGGCACCCGCCGCAGGCCCCGCTCGAACAGCGACCGCTCCCGCCGGCTCAGCGTCGCGACGCCCTGCTCCAGGGCGGCGAGCAGCCTGCCGCGCTCGGCCTCGTCCCGGGCGTCGCGGACCTTGGCGTAGAAGGCCTCCAGATACGTGAGCCCGGTGCCGGCCAGGACCTTGCGGGCGATGGCCTTGAAGGTGGTGAAGAACTCGAGCTGGTTGTCGGTGAAGTTCTCCCACTCCGTGTACGTCCGCCAGCTCACGCCCGCCTTCTCCAGGCGCTCGGCGTACGTGCCCCAGTCGTACCCGGGGTGGGTGCCCTCGGCATAGGCGTCGTTGTCGACGGCGCGGGTGCCGTCGGCCTCGAAGCCGGTCTTCCCGCTCCACAGGTGGTTGCGGTTGGGGCTGGTGGAGGTGTGGATGGAGGAGTGGTAGGCGTCGCAGACGGTGAAGGTGTCGGCGAGTTCGTAGTGCAACGGGATGTCCCGGCGCGTGTAGTACGCCATCGTGGCCGCGGTCTTGGCCGAGACCCAGCCGTCCATCCAGCCGTCGTGCCAGGCCTTGGCGCCGCCCTTCCAGGAGTGGTCCAGGGCCCCGATGTACTGGAGGTCCTTCTGCTGCGCGGCGGCGGCCTCGCGGACGGGGAACGGCAGGACGGTGCGCAGCGGCCCCGGCTGCTCGAACACGCTGGTGCCGCCGGGCAGTTGGATGGCGTTGCGGTCGGAGAAGCCGCGCACGCCGCGCAGGGCGCCGAAGTAGTGGTCGAAGGACCGGTTCTCCTGCATCAGGATCACCACGTGCTCGATGGCGTCGAGGCCGCCCCGCGGGGGCTCCTTCGCGAGCGCCTCCTGGAGCGACGGCGGCAGGAAGGACCCTGCCGCGGCGGCGCCGAGGGCGCCACCGCCGACCGCCATCAGCCGCCTGCGCGATATCTCCGCCACGCCCAACCTCCTGTCGGTGACCAATGGTTGTCCGGTGACCCATTGGTCTGCTGAGCTGGGACGGTAGTGATTCCCGATGGCCCGGGGAAGACAGCGGACCGAAGTCGGGGTGAACGTGCCGGACATCCGCAGACGTACGGAAGGGGGCGCCGCCCCCCGGGGGGGGGGGGCCCCCGCGCCGTTCGCGTACGTACTGCGTCAGCCCTTGACGACGACCGTGCTGCACACCTTGTCGGCGAACGTCTGCTTCTTGTCGTCCCACAGGGGCCACAGCCAGCCCAGGTAGCAGGGGACGCTGTCGAGGAAGTGCGCGAGCTGGCGCACGAAGGCCATGCCGAAGCCGAGCACCTGGCCGTCGGCCTCGCGCAGGGTGCGGATGCCGACGATCTTCTTGCCGATCGTCTGGCCCGTCTTGCCCTCCTTGTAGATCTGGAAGAAGAACATGAAGACGGTGTAGGCGAACGCCACCAGCGAGAGCAGGAGCACGGGGGTGCTCGGGTCCTCCTCCTCGCCGCTGATGCCGACGCTGAGGCCCACGATGAGGTACAGCGGGCCGAAGTTGATCAGGAGGTTGAGCAGGAAGCTTCCCGCCCGCAGCCCCCAGTGCGCCAGCTCCGGCCGCGCGTCGTAGCCCCCCGTGCCGTACCCCGCCTGCTGCGGGTACGCGCCGTACGGGGCCTGACCGGGCTGGGGCTGGGGGTACGGGACGTAGTTCTGGCCCGGGTAGGCGCCCTGCGGGGGCTGCTGCGGGTAGCCGTAGCCGGGGCCGTGACCCGGCTGCTGGGGCTGCTGGGGTGGCTGCCCGTAAGGGTTGCTCATGGTGGGGGCTTCCTCCGTCGGGGAGTGCGGGGACGTCGCGGCGTACACGCGCGGAGGAACGTTCACAGATGCGTCGGTCCCCCCGACACCGGCCGCGGCACTGCGCCGCTTATCGTTCTTCAGCGCCTGCTCGTTTGTCCAGCCGCGTTTCCCGCGCTTTGTGCGACTGCAACTATCAGGCGGGCGGGGCGGCGCTCGCGCGCCCCTGATTGGTACGGGGGCGGGCTCATCCGGGAGGATGGGGCCATGACCGCCCAGATTCTCGATGGCAAGGCCACCGCAGCAGCGATCAAGTCCGAACTGACCGCCCGCGTGGCGGCCCTCAAGGAAAAGGGCGTCACGCCCGGCCTCGGCACCGTCCTGGTCGGCGACGACCCCGGCAGCCAGAAGTACGTCGCGGGCAAGCACCGCGACTGCGCGCAGGTCGGCATCGCCTCCATCCAGCGTGAACTGCCCGCGACCGCCTCGCAGGAGGAGATCGAGGCCGTGGTGCGGGAGCTGAACGAGGACCCCGCCTGCACCGGTTACATCGTGCAGCTCCCGCTGCCCCGGGGCATCGACGAGAACCGCGTCCTGGAGCTGATGGACCCGGCCAAGGACGCGGACGGCCTGCACCCCACGAACCTGGGCCGCCTCGTCCTGAACGAGCCCGCGCCGCTGCCGTGCACGCCGTACGGGATCATCCGCCTGCTCCGCCGGTACGACGTGGAGCTCAAGAGCGCGGAGGTCGTGGTCGTCGGCCGGGGCGTGACCATCGGGCGCCCGATGCCGCTGCTGCTCACCCGCAAGTCGGAGAACGCGACCGTCACGCAGTGCCACACCGGCACCCGGGACCTCGCCGCGCACCTGCGCCGGGCCGACATCATCGTGGCCGCGGCGGGCGTGCCGCACCTGGTCAAGCCGGAGGACGTGAAGCCGGGCGCGGCCGTGCTCGACGTCGGCGTGTCCCGCGACGAGAGCGGGAAGATCGTCGGCGACGTGCACCCGGGCGTGGCCGAGGTCGCCGGCTGGCTGTCCCCGAACCCCGGGGGCGTGGGGCCGATGACGCGCGCGCAGCTCCTGGTGAACGTGGTGGAGGCCGCCGAGCGCGGCGCCGCCGGCTGAGCCGGGGGTGACCACGATGAGCGCTGACGCCAGGAGCGGGGAGGCGTCGTCCGCCGGGCCGGAGCGGCCCGAGGAGCCCACGGCCAAGGGCGCCGTCAGCGCGCCCGGCCCCGACGGCGAACCCCGGAAGGTGTCGCGGCGCTTCCCGCTCTTCACGCGGGACACCGCGCGCCCCGAGGGCGGCGGGCGGGCCGCGCCGGGGGACGCGCCGGCGCCCGCGCGGCAGTGGCCGCTGCTCACGGTCGTGTCGGTGGTCGCGGTCGGGCTGCTCCTGACCGCGTTCGACGTGTTCCGGATGGGGACGATCCTGGTCGGCCTCGCGCTGCTGGCGGCCGCCGTGATGCGCTGGACGCTGCCGGGCGTCGGCATGCTGGCCGTGCGCTCGCGGTTCACGGACATGGTGACGTACGGCTCGCTGGGCCTGGTGATCGTGCTGCTCGCGATGATGGCGCAGCCGAAGCCGTGGCTGGAGATCCCGTTCCTGGACGACACGCTGCACTTCACGATCAGCAGCTAGCCGGCCGGCGCCCGGGGGTGGCAGGTACCCCGGGCGGTGGACGTGCCGACGGCCCGTACTCGCCAGGTGAGTACGGGCCGTCGGGTGTGGGGCGGGTGGTGCTCGGTCGGCCGCGGGCCCGTTTTTCCCCCGTGCGCCCCCTGCACGGGGCCGCGGCCTCAGTGGTCTCGTGGCGCGGCGCCTGGTCGCGCCGCGCGTGCCGTTCCGGTGTCCGTGCCGCCGTACCGGTCCGGCGTGTTCGCTCTCGCTGTCTCGGGCCTGCTGTGTCGTCGGTCCTGCGGTCTTCTTCGCCCTGCTGTGTTCTTCGTCCTGCGGTCTTCTTCGTCGTGCGGGTTTTTTGGGGCGCGGACCCGGTTCCCCCCGTGCTTCCCCCGTTCTCGGGTCCGCGCCCCCTTCCCCCGTGCGCGCCGTTCTGGTGGCGACGCGGGCGGTGGTGCTGAGCCAAGAAACTATGCGGCGGGGGCACCCGGCGTCGTCACGTGTCGGGTTGATGTTCGGCTACCGCGCCGGGCGTACGCGCCCGTCAGCTACAACTCCCGTAGTAGGCCGGGCGTTTGACGTTGACCCGCCGGTAGGCGCGTTACGCTGCGGCGATGCGACTCCGGCCGTGCACCGTCGACGCGCTGCTCGCCCTCGGGCAGGTGGTACTGCTGGCGTTGATCGGGCGGGGCGCGTACAACCTCGGATACCCCCCGCTCGACGTGCGCGGCTATCTGCTGGGGCTCCTCGTGATCCTGCCCACCCTGGTCCGCTCCCGGGCCCCGGTCGCCGTCTGCCTGGTGACGTACAGCACCTGGATGCTGTACATCCTCGCGGGCTACTGGCCGGTGGTGACGTGCTTCGGGCCCATGCTGTGCCTGTACACCGTCGCGGTGCTGCGTCCCACCCGCACCTCCGGCTACCTCGCGGTGCTGCTGTCCGCCATCTGGACGGTCGGCGGCGTCGGCCACGACGCCCGCTTCCTCGTGCCCGTCGCGGCGCAGTCGGTCTGTCTCAACGCCCTGACCTGGCGCATGGGTTACCTGGCGCGCCGCTCCGCCGAACTGGCCCGCAGGACGCGCGAGGAGCACCAGGAGAAGGCCCGCAGGGCGGTGGCGGAGGAGCGCGGGCGCATAGCGCGGGAGCTGCACGACGTGGTCGCCCACCACATGGCGGTGATCTCCGTGCAGGCGGGCCTGGCGAAGTTCGTCTTCGACTCCGACGCGCAGACCGCGCGCGGCGCGCTCGACACCATCGCCGGCACCAGCACCGAAGCCCTCGAGGAGATGCGGCGCATGCTGCGGGTGCTGCGCGCCCAGGAGGACGACGGGGTGGCGCCGGACGCCCCGATGCCGGGCCTCGCCCGCCTGGAGGAGATGGTGGACCGGGTCAGGGCGGGCGGTGTGCCCGTGGAGTTCCGGGTGGTCGGCACGCCCCGGCCGGTCGCGTCCGGCGTGGAGCTGTGCGCGTACCGCGTGGTGCAGGAGGCCCTCACCAACGTCCTCAAGCACGCGCGGCAGGCCAGCGCGACCGTCGAACTGCGCTACCACCGCGACCACATCGAGGTTTCGGTCACCGACGACGGCGAGGGGGTGATTCCGGACAGAGTGGAGCGGGGGCGGGGACACGGCTTGATTGGCATGCGGGAGCGGGCCAAGCTCTACGGCGGGACGATCAGCATCGGACCGCGCGGCACCGGGGGGTTCGCCGTCAGGCTGACACTCCCCACGTCGGCGCGGGCCGCACCGCCGGGAGACGACGCCATCGCATGAGCCCACACATCAGGGTGCTAGTCGCGGACGACCAGTTCCTCATCAGGGCCGGGCTCGTCGGCGTCCTGCGGGCCGCGCCCGGCATCGAGGTGGTGGGCGAGGCGGGCGACGGCGCCGAGGCCGTGGAACTGGCCGCGAGCACCCGGCCCGACGTGATCCTCATGGACATCCGCATGCCCGGCATGAACGGCATCACGGCCACCGAGCGCATCCTGGCCGCCGCCCCCGACCCGCCGCCGCGCGTCCTCGTCCTGACCACCTTCGACCTCGACGAGTACGTGTACGGGGCGCTGCGCGCGGGCGCGGCCGGGTTCCTGCTCAAGGACTCGGGGCCGGAGCGGCTGCTCGCCGCGGTGGCGGCGATCGGCAACGGCGACGCGCTGTTCGCGCCGAGCGTCACGCGCCGCCTGGTGGAGGCGTTCGCGCTGCGGGCCGGGGTGCCGCTGTCCGGGTACGCGCCGCCGCCCGCCCTGGACACGTTGACGGGGCGGGAGCTGGAGGTCCTGAAGCTGGCCGCGCGGGGCCTGTCCAACACCGAGATCGCCGACCGCCTCTACATCAGCGAGGCGACCGTCAAGACGCACCTGAACCGCGCGATGAACAAGCTGAACCTCGACACCCGGGCCCAGGCCGTGGTGCTCGCGTACGAGTCGGGCCTGGTGACGCCGGGCGGCTCGGACCTGTGACGCGCGGCGGCCCGCCCTCTCCCCCGAGCAGGGCGGACCGCCGTCGCGCTGCCGTACCCCCGAGGTCTCAGCAGGTCACGGTCTTGTCGTAGGAGCCGAGGGGCCAGCTGTGCCGCGCCCAGGCGCGGTGCTTCAGGGTGTGGCAGCGCGAGTCGGGCCCGCGCTTGACGACGACCTTCACCCGTACGGTGCGGCCGCACTTGTTGGTGACGGTGGCGGAGCGCCCGCTGACGGACCGCTGCACGCAGGCGGGCGCCGTGCCGAGCGGCCCGGCCTGCTCCGACGCGGCCCGGTCGGCACCGCCCTGCGGTGCCGGGGCGGCCACGGCCGGGGTGAGGGCGACGCCGCCGCTCAGCACGGCGGCGGCCAGGCAGAGGGCGGCTCTCCGGACGGCCCGGCCCCGCGGCCGTGACCCGGCCCCGCGGCCCCAGCCCGTGTCCCCCGCACCGGCGGGGCCCGTGGTGCGCGTATCGATGGATGTGGTGCTCGACATGGATGTTCTCCCCCGTGGACGTGATGGTGCCGGGTGGTACGCCCTCGACTGTGCCGAGCCGAATCGGTCAACAGCCAGAGCGGCTGGTCCTGTTGGGTCCCCCTGGGATGTCCCACGCGCTGACCTGCGAAGAAGCGGTCGCGGTGGGTGCGGGCGTGGGACGTGGGACGCGGCGTGAGTGGCCGGATCGATCGCGTGGGACGGCCCCCCGGGAACCGGAATTGGTGCATCCGGCATCTATGGGGCACACGGGGCCGTACGCCTCGGGGACCTTGCGACGCGTCGGGGGAGAGACATGCCGCGTTGGAAAGAACTGCCCGCGCGACTGGGGGAGCAGGAGCGTCAACTCCTGGTCCAGTTGCGCCGGATGAAGGACCACAGTGGACTCAGCCTGGCGTCGCTCGGCGCCAAGACCTCGTACAGCCGCTCCTCGTGGGAGCGGTATCTGAACGGCAAGAAGCCCGTGCCGCGCGCCGCCGTGGAGGAGCTGGCGCAGGTGTGCGGCGCCGACCCCACCCGCCTGCTCGTGCTGCACGAGGTTGCGCAGGTGGCGGGCGGCGGCGAGGCGCCGCGCGAGGACGCCGCCGCCGTCGCGGAACCGGCGGCCGACGCGCGGCCGGTGACACGTGAGAACGCCGCCGTGAGCGGCGCCGCACGCGCCGGTGACCCCGCGCCCCGGCAGGCGGCCCCGGCCCGCGAGGGCGCCGCCCCGCAGGAGGGCGCCACGCGACCCGAAGGCGCGGCCCCCGCCCGCGGTGGCGCGCCACGGGCGGGGGAGGGGCTTTCCGGAGCCGGAGCCGGAGCCGGAGCGGGAGCCGGTGCCGGTACCCCGCCGGGCGGGAGCGGCGGAACGGATTCCGCGACGGCGGCGGCCGGGCCCCGCACCGTGCGCCTGCGCACCGCGCTCGCCGCGCTCGCCCTGGCCGTGGCCGTCGCCTTCACCGGCGGTCTGCTCACCGGCCAGGCGGTGTGGGGGGACGGTGAGAAGGACGGCCGGGGCGCGTTCGCGTACGACAAGGGGCGGACGTACGAGTGCGAGAAGGAGCGCGCGAACGGCGTGCGGCAGGCCGGGTACTCCAGGACCATCCACGTGCTCCTGGACCGCGGCAGCACCGGCTGGGAGGTCGTCGAGGCCCAGTGCCTGCTGGCGCTGCACGGCTTCGGCTCCGGCGCGGTCGACGGCGCCTACGGCGACTCCACGAAGGCGGCCGCCAAGCGCTTCCAGCGGGCGCGCGACCTGGTGGCCGACGGGGTCGTCGGCCCCGACACCTGGCGGGAGCTGCGCAAGTGAGGCGGTGCGGGGCGTCGGAGCCGGGCGCGGGCGGGGGCGGGGCCGGGCCGGCCGCGGCGCCGCCCGCGTGCCTGCCCCTGGCCGGGGCCCTGCGGGAGCTGCGCGAGCGCACCGGCCTGAGCCTGGAGGCCCTCGGCCGCCGGACCGCGTACAGCAGGTCCTCCTGGGAGCGGTACCTCAACGGCAAGCAGCCCGTGCCGCGCAAGGCGGTCCTCGCGCTGTGCGCCCTCGCCGAGGAGCCGCCGGGCCGGCTGCTCGCCCTGTGGGAGCTGGCGGACGCCGCGTGGAGCGGGCGTTCGGCGCGCGGGGACAGCCGGGCCGTCGGCGCCCCCGGCGCGGGCGCCCGGACCCCGGACACCGCGGGGCCCTCTGCGGACGGCCCGGCGACGGACCTCGGCCCGGTCCCGCCGGGCCCTGCCGCCGGGCCGGACGAGGGCGGCCCCCGGCACCGCTGGACGACGGCGGCCCTCGGGGCCGCCGCCGTGGTGGTGGCCGTCGGCGGTGTGACGGCCGGGCTCGCCCTCACCGGCGGCGACGGCGGGCGGGACCAGGTGCGGACCGGGTCCACGGCGGGGCCCTACGAGCCGCGCTGCACCGGCGCGGCGTGCGAGGGCGAGCAGCCGCAGCGGATGGGCTGCGGCGGCCCGGGGCAGGTGGTGTCGCTCGTCACCCGCGGCTACGCCCCGGCGCGCCGCGTCGAGCTGCGCCTCGGCAAGGCGTGCGAGGCGGTGTGGGCGCGGGCGACCGGGCTGCTGCCCGGGGACCGGGTGGTGCTCACGCTGCCCGGGGCGAAGGCCAAGGAGGTGCGGGCCGAGAACGCGGGGGACACCCGTCGGTATCTGGCCACGCGCATGACGGCCCTGAAGGGCCGGGACCCTGGGGCCGCGCGGGTGTGCGTGACGCTCGCGGGCTCGGCGGCCGAGAAGTGCTTCTCGGTCTGACCGCCACCGAACCCGCAGGCGGGACGGGGGCGGCCGCACGGGACGGCGCCCGTCCTCTCCCCCGTGGGAGGACGGGCGCCGCCGCTGCACCGGGAGCGGGATGCGCGCTCACCGTGTGCGTTAAGCGTCATGGACGCGCCACATCGGCAGCAAGGGCGGCCGGTTCCCTGTGGCACGGAAGTGACCATTCCGCAACGCTGTTCCGGGCCCGCTACGGCTGCGCGACGACCTTGATCGACATGCCCGCCGGGCCGGTACGCACGTGAGCGCGTGACAGCCGCCGCCGGTGCCGCTCGGACCGTACGCGGGCACAGGGCGCTGCACGGGCACCGATGTGCCGACATCGGCGGGGGCGGCGCTGACGGGGACATCAGCGGGACACCAACGGGGACACCGGCAGGGACAACGGGGGCAACGGGGGTAACGGGGACAGCAGGGGGACACCGGTGGTCGTCGGGTGCGGGCCGCGGAGCGTACGACGGGGCGTATCCGGCCCAAATGCTCCCGTGCGCCCCTAAATTGGGAACTGCCATCCTGGCCCGGTGCATCTCTCTGGGTAGTCCAGAACCGGAGCGTTCGGGGGTCCGAGGGGCGCCGGTCCGGGGAGCACGACGCGTGGGGGACAAGCACGCACGGGGGGATAGGGGAAGCGATGCCTCGTTGGAAAGCGCTGCCGGACGATCTCGACCCACAGGTCAGGGAGTTCGCGAACCAACTGCGCGGGCTCGTCGACCGCAGCGGCCTCAGCGTCGCCGCCGTGGCGGACCGCACCGGCTACAGCAAGACGTCCTGGGAGCGCTATCTGAACGGGCGGCTGCTCGCTCCCAAGGGCGCCGTCGTCGCCCTCGCCGAGGTCACCGGCACGCCCGCCGTGCACCTCGTGACCATGTGGGAGCTGGCGGAGCGCGCCTGGAGCCGCTCCGAGATGCGGCACGACATGACGATGCAGGCGATCCGCATCTCCCAGGCCCGCGCGGCCCTCGGCCAACTCGCCGCGCCCGACCCGCCCAAGGCGAAGGGTGGCCGCCCGGGCAGGGCCCGCGGCGGTGTCGGCGCGGTGACCGGCGTGGCGGGCCCGGCGGGCGTCTCCCCGGTCGTGCCGCCGCGCCAGGAGGGCGTGCGGCACGGGGCGCCGGTGGCCGGAGGTGCCGGGGTGGGGCCGGCCGTCCAGGGCGCGGCGGCCCCGGGAGCGGTGCCGCCGCCCGCCGGCTCCTCGCTCTCCACGGCCTCCTCCGCGCCGTCCTCCCCCTCGTACGACGCCTCGGCGACGCCGCCCACGGCCGCGGCCTCCGCGCACGCCTCGGCCGCCACGGCGTACGGCGGCGGGGCCGGGAGCGTGCCCGTGGTGTCCGTGGGGCCCGACGGGAAGTCGCCCGACGGGCAGCGGCGCAAGCGGAAGCTGACGATGTTCCTCGCGGGGGTCGGGGGTGCGCTCGCCGTCATCGCGGCGGCGGTGTTCCTCACCGGCGTCGGCGACGACGGGGACGACGGCAGGGCAAAGCGGTCCGCCGCGCCCACGAGGTCCACGGCGGACCTGCCGCCGGGGGTGGAGTGCGGCGGGGCCGCGTGCGCGGGCAAGGACCCGGAGGACATGGGCTGCGGGGGCGAGTTCGCCCGTACGACGGCACGGGTGACGGTCGGCGCGAAGACGCTCGTCGAGGTGCGCCACAGCAAGGCCTGCGGGGCCGCGTGGGCGCGCATAACGCAGGCGCGGCCCGGGGACACGGTGCGGATCACCGGGGCGGGCCGGGGCGCGGGGAGCCGGCAGAGCGGGACGGTGGACGGGGACGCGGACGCGTACACGCCGATGGTGGCGGTCACCTCCCCCACCCAGGCCAAGGCCTGCGCAACCCTGACCACAGGCCAACGGGCCTGCACGAAGTGACAAAAAAGGGAAAGCGCGGGCGCCGGACCCGGCCGGGCGAAAGCCGGGGAGCCACGGGTGGGCGGGCGGGAAAGAGAACCCAAAAAACCGCCGAGGCCCCCGCATGACCCGCCCCCCACGGGGCAAGCGCCCCCTACCCCCACGGGAGTGGTCACACCCCCAAGGCGGCCGCCACTCCCCCCTCCTCAGGTGGCGGCCGCCAGGCGGGTCAGGTGGCGGCCGCCAGGCGGGCCCCCGCCCGGCAGGGCTGCGCCACCCCCTGCGGCCCCCGGCCGGACCAGGCGGTAGCCTGACCGCGGATCTCTCTTGATGCCAAGAGATCGATCATCGAAAAGCGATCGAGGCGGCGTCGGCGAGGATCCAGCACATGGGGCAGGGGCCCCGACCGCCGAGCTCTTACGGAGATCGCCATGACCCGCACTCCCGTGAATGTCACCGTCACCGGCGCGGCCGGCCAGATCGGCTACGCGCTGCTCTTCCGCATCGCGTCGGGCCACCTGCTCGGCGCCGACGTGCCGGTCAACCTGCGCCTGCTGGAGATCACCCCGGCGCTGAAGGCCGCCGAGGGCACCGCGATGGAGCTCGACGACTGCGCCTTCCCGCTGCTGCGCGGCATCGAGATCACCGACGACCCGAACGTGGCCTTCGACGGCGCCAACGTCGCCCTCCTCGTCGGCGCCCGCCCGCGCACCAAGGGCATGGAGCGCGGCGACCTCCTGGAGGCCAACGGCGGCATCTTCAAGCCGCAGGGCAAGGCCATCAACGACCACGCCGCGGACGACGTGAAGGTCCTGGTCGTGGGCAACCCGGCCAACACCAACGCGCTCATCGCGCAGGCCGCCGCCCCGGACGTACCGGCGGAGCGCTTCACCGCGATGACCCGCCTCGACCACAACCGCGCGATCTCGCAGCTCGCGAAGAAGACCGGCACCCCGGTCTCGGACATCAAGCGGCTCACCATCTGGGGCAACCACTCGGCGACCCAGTACCCGGACGTCTTCCACGCCCAGATCGCGGGCAAGAACGCCGCCGAGGTCGTCAACGACGAGCAGTGGCTGGCCGACACCTTCATCCCGACCGTCGCCAAGCGCGGCGCCGCGATCATCGAGGCCCGCGGCGCGTCCTCGGCCGCGTCGGCCGCGAACGCCGCGATCGACCACGTCCACACCTGGGTGAACGGCACCGCCGAGGGCGACTGGACGTCCATGGGCATCCCGTCGGACGGCTCGTACGGCGTCCCGGAGGGCCTGATCTCGTCCTTCCCGGTCACCACCAAGAACGGCACGTACGAGATCGTGCAGGGCCTGGAGATCAACGAGTTCTCCCGCGCCCGCATCGACGCCTCCGTCAAGGAGCTGGAGGAGGAGCGCGAGGCGGTCCGCTCCCTCGGCCTCATCTGAGCGACGTAGGCACCACGGGACGCGGACGGGCCGCACCCCGTACCCGCGTCCAGACGCGCCTGGACGCATCCGGGCGCGTCCGCACGCAGCGGACCGCGCCCGGACGCACCGCGGACGCGCGCACACGAGACGCCCCTGGTGGCCGTTCCCACGGCCACCAGGGGCGTTCGCCGTTCTCCCCGCGACCGCCCCGGCACACCCGCCCCGCCCGCCTCGCCGGTCCGGAGGACAGCAGCCGGATTCCGCGTACGGGGCCGCCGCCGCGCCGCTACGGTGCCCGCCATGCGAGGCGACTCACCGCGCGACTACGCGCACACCGAGGCGACGCGGCTGCTGTGCGCCGGGGCGCGGACGAACGCGGACTTCCGCAGACGGGTCATCGGCGAACTCGTCGGCCACGCCGAGCGCCCGGTCGCGCCGCCGTTCGGCGCGGACGTGCTGCCGGTGCTCGCGCACGCGCTGCGCGCCCGGCGCGAGGAACTGGTCAGCGCGCTGCTGCTGCTCGCGGTGTGGGCGGGGTTCCTCGCCACCGACGCGGTGATGGCCTGGGACGCCGCGAACGACCGCGCCGGCGGCGACGCGGGCCTGTCCTTCGGGGACGTGCTCCGGCTGCCCGTCGACGGGGGCGGCGACGGCGGCCCCGGGGGCGAGACCGGCGCCGTGCTGCCCGGCGGCTGGGCCCTCTGGTACGCGGCGGTCGTCCTGCTCCTGTGGTGCGGGCGGATCGTCTCCGGCCGCGACACCGGCACCGGGGCGCCGCTGCGGCCGGTGGCGCTGCCCGCGGTGCTGGCCTGGCTGCGGCGGCGGTTCGGGTGGCTGGTGACGTTCCAGGCCTGGGTGTTCGCCGTCGCGTACGGGGTCGCGGCGCTCGACGGCATCGCCGACACGCCGTACCCGGTGATCTTCCCGCTGCTTGTGGCGGCGGTCGTCTGGCGCCACCGGTTCCGCGCCGAGCGGGCGCTGCGGACGCAGCTCGGCCGGCAGGTGTTCGCCGAGACCGAGCAGCCCCTCCTGCCCGCGCGGTACGCGGGCATCGCCGCGCGCGTGCGCCGCGAACAGGCCGCCCCGCTCACCCTCTACGACGTCAACCGCCCCTTCGTCGGCGCCGGGACGCCCCGCAAGCCGTGGTCCGTGGTCCTGGAGCTGAAGCGCGACGACACGAGGGACACGGCGGGGGGCCTGCCGGGGCAGGGCGCCCGCGTCCCGCTCTCCGCCCGTGACGTCCTCACCATGATCGAGCCCCGGCTGCGGGCCCTGCGCAGCTCGGCGGGGGCCACGAGCAAGGACCGGCTGCGGCACCTGGAGATCGACGAGTTCGTGTACCTGCCGGCGGGCGCGGGCCGCGACGAGCGGCTGTACACGGGCGACGGCGACGAGACCGCGCTCGTGTACGACGCCGAGCAGGCGCGGCGGCACCTCGCCGGCGCGGTGGGCGAGGGCGGGGAGGCCCGGCGCCACTTCCTGCGGCTGCGGGTCGGCTCCTGGAACGAGCAGGTCGTGGTCTCGCTCCTGGTCCGGGTGCACACCCAGGGCGGCATGCTGGTGCTCGAAGTGGTGCCGCACGTGCTCGGCCCCGTCCTGCCCGAGTTCCGCGAGGTCGACGCGGTCGCGGCGAGCGAGCCCGCGGGGCCGCTGCGGGACGCCGTACGGGCGTGCGTGGCCGGGCCCGCGTTCGGGGTGGCGCTCGGCATCGGCGCGCTGCGGGCGCTGCCGTCGCTGGGCGACGCGATCCGGCTGTGGTGCGCGGCCGGGGACGCCACGGAAACGGACGCGGAGCCACGGCGACCGGACGCGGGCGGTGCGCCCGACAAGCCCGGCCTGACGCAGCGGTTGACCAAGTCCGGCGCGGCGGAAGCGCACCACGGCGTCAAGGGTGTCGCCCCCGCGCGCCCGCTGCCTCCCGCCGTGCGCGCACTGCGGGCCCTCGGCGCCCGCGCCCTGCCCGCGCGCACCGCGCCCCCCGACGCCCCGCTGGTCTCGCTGCGCCAGCTCGCGGCCACGGACGAGCTGTCCCTGTTCCAGGAGATGGACGTCGCCCGGTACACGAAGACCCTCCAGGACCGCATCGGCGAGGGCGTGCGCGACGCGCTGCGGCGCAGCGGCTACCGCACGGACCGCCTGGAGCAGAACATCACGCAGATCAACAACAGCGGCGTGTACATCAACGAGATGTCCGGCGGCGCCCTCGCCACGGGCACCCACGGCCAGGCCACCCACACGGAGAAGAGCACGGTATGAGCGACGACGCGCACGACGGCACCGACGGCCACACAGCAGGGAACGGCGGCGGGAACCGGGGCGGCGGCACCGGTGCGAGCGGCACCGGTGGGAGCGGGAGCGGGGCCGGGAGCGGCGGGACGACGGTCACCATCAACGCCATCAACGGCGGCTCCCAGGCCTTCGGCGAGCACGGCACGGCGGAGTCCACCAACTACACCACCGTCGTGGCCCGGCCGGAGTACGCGGACCTGCTCACGGCGGTACGCCGCCTGCGCCGGGACCTCGCGGGCGGGGCACGCGCGGCCGGGGACGAGGACCTCGACGCCGAACTCGCCGCCGTGGAGGGCGAGATCACGCGGACGGGGCGCAGCGGTCCGGGGCCGGTCGCGCGGGTGTGCGCGCACCTCGCGGCGTACGCGCCCGCCGCCGCGACGGCCGCGTCCGTGACGGCCGTCCTCCAGGCCCTCGCCCAGCTCCCGCAGCTCCCGGGCTGAGCCGGTGCGTGTCTTCGACGAGGACCGGCAGGAGTGGGTCGGTCACGACCGGGAGCGGGAGATCGCCGCGCTGCACGCCCGGGACGCGCTGCGCCAGCAGGCCGCGCTGCGCGGGGTGGTCGCGGCCCTCGCGGCCTGCGGGGTCGCCTTCGGCGCCTGGGCGCTGGGCTGGAAGGACGAGCCGGAGCCGACGGCGTACCTCCTCGGGCCGCAGTCCGTGGCCGGCGAGCAGGGCGACCGGAGCGAGCAGGGCGACCAGGGCGGCGGGGCCTCGCCGTCGCCGGCGGACGGCGCGCCCTCCACGGCGGCGGTCCCGCCGCGCGGCTACGAGACCGTGACCGACCCCGAGGGGTTCCGGGTGGCCGTGCCGATCGGCTGGAGCCGCACCGCGGTGGAGTCGCTGCACGGCGGCATGTCCGTCGTCAACTTCCGTGACTACGGCGCCAACCGGCGGCTCCAGGTGTACGAGGTGAGCGAGCCGTCGCCGCAGGCGTCGTTCCGGGACTTCCTCGACGACACGAAGGTGCCGAAGTCCCCGGCGTTCCGGAAGCTGTCGCTCAGGACCCTCGGGGACGGCACGCGGCCCGCGGCGCGGCTCACGTACGTGACGGGCCGCATCGACGGCGAGCCGGACGTCGGCACCTGGTACGTCGTGGACCACCGCTTCGAGGCGGCGGACGGCAAGCGGTACGCGCTCGTGGGCTACGGGGCGCGGGCCGCGGGCCTGGACGAGGTCAAGACCCTGGTGACCACCGCCCTGACCTGGTTCTGCCCGCCGAACACCGTGTGCCCCGACCCCGGGACCGGCTGACCCGCGCCCGGGGGCGCGCCGTAGGCTCGGCCGGTACCCGCCGTCCGGCGCAGCCTTCGTGAGGAGGGGTGACGCGTGCCGCGATCCGGTGAGCCGGGGCCCGCGCCCCGCCCCGACGTCGACCTGAACCTGCTGCTCGCCCTCGACGCTCTGCTCGACGAGGGCAGCGTGCGTGGCGCGGCCCGGCGCCTGCACCTGTCCGAGCCCGCGATGAGCCGGACGCTCGGCCGCATCCGCAAGGCGCTCGGCGACCCGGTCCTGGTGCGGGCGGGCCACGCCATGGTGCCCACGCCGTACGCGCTGGCGGTGCGCGCGGAGGTCGGGGCGGTGGTGGAGCGGGCCCGCGCGGTGTTCGCCGGGCCCGGGGCGCAGGACCTGCGGACCGTCGAGCGGACGCTCACCGTCGTGGGCCAGGACTCGCTGGCCGCCGCGTTCGCCCCGGCGCTGTTCGCCCGGGCGGCCGAGGAGGCGCCCGGGGTGCGGCTGCGCTTCCTGCCGGAGAGCCGGCTCGACGCGCCCCTGCTGCGCGAGGGCGCCGCGGACCTGGAGGTCGGCGTCATCGACACGGTCGCGCCCGAGCTGCGGGTCGAGCGCTTCCGCGAGGACGTCATGGTCGGCGTCGTACGGCCCGGACACCCGCTCCTGGAGGGGCGGATGACGCCGCGCCGGTTCGCGGCCGCGGACCATCTGACGGTGTCCCGCAAGGGCCGCATGACCGGGCCGCTCGACGCGGCGCTCGCCGAACGGGGCCTTCAACGGCGGGTGGTGGGCACCGTGGCCACGTACCCGGCGTCGCTGTTCATCCTGTTGCGCACCGACCTGGTGGGCCTGGACACCTCCTGGTCGCGGCCGCTGACCGACGCCCTGGGCCTGGTCACCTTCCCGGTCCCGCTGGAGCTGCCGCCGCTGGCCCTCGCCATGGCCTGGCACCCGCGCCACGACGCGGACCCGGCGCACGCCTGGCTGCGGGGGTGCGTACGGGACGTGGTGCGCCAGGGCCCGGAGTCCGTCAGGCCAGGGTGAAGGCCGCGGCCGCCGGGGTGCTGTGAATGCTGGGCCTGTTGCGCCTGCTGTTGGATGACGCCGCGCGAGGGCGAGCTGTTGCTGTCACGCTGCCGAATGTAGTACTTCTTATACATGAGCGAGCAGGTCCACAACAGGCTGGCCGTGGTGCGCGCCGAGCGAAAGGTGTCGCGCCAGAGCCTGGCCGAGGCCGTGGGGGTCCACTACCAGACCATCGGCTACATCGAGCGGGGGCAGTACAACCCGAGCCTCGACCTCGCCCTGAAGATCGCGCGGTACTTCGGGCTCCCCGTCGAGGCGCTGTTCTCCTTGGAGCCGTTCCGCCCGCTCACGGACGAGCTGTACGGGAAGGACCACCAGACATGGCGCAGCAGCAGATGACCTCGTACGACCGGCGGATGCACGCCCTGATGAACCGGGCCGATGCCGGGTCCTTCCGCCGCTCCGCCGCCCGGCGCCGCGCCGTGGTGTGCGCGCACATCGCCCTGACGGCGGGGGCCGTCGCGGCCTGGCTGGCCACCGTGGTCGGCGAGTCGACGTGGGGGGTGCTGGTGATGTTCGGCCTGCTGGTGCCCTGGTGCGTGGCCACCGGGATCATCAACGGCACCACCCGCGGCCTGCTGGAGCTGCGGCCGCGCGCCCTCGACGAGCGCCAGCGCGCCGAGAGGGACCGGGTGCGGGCCCGCGCCCAGCAGATCATGCTGTGGCTGCTGCTTGCCGCCGTGGCCGGCACGGGCGTCGCCGGGTTCTCCGGGGTGGAGGTCAAGGCGCTGGTGTTCCAGGTGATGTTCTGCGCCCTCGTCACGCACTGGCTGATGCCGATGTGGGTGGCGGCCCTGTCCGTACGGGACGAGCCCGCCGACGAGCCCGCCGACGGCCTGGCCTGACCCCGCCCGCCCCCCAGCCCCCCGCGGCCCCGCCCGCCCCGTGGCCTCACGGCTGCCGCAGCCGCTCCTGCAGCTTGGCGATGTCCACCGACTCCTTCGCCGCGGGCGTCCTGACCGGGACCGGCTCGTCGTAGTCCGAGAACGTCGTCGTCCGGTCGGAGTCGCCGTCCTTCTCCGTGGCGCGGATCGGGTACGGCTTCCCCTCCGACGCCACGTACAGGGCCTTGTCCGTGCCGTCCTCGGTCGCCGTCAGCGGGATGACCCGCGTGCCGGCGACCGTCGTCCCGCCGCCCTTCCTCAGGCCCTTGCTCTCCTCGGCGTCGTCGTCGACGCCGCTGCGGAGCTCCTTGAGGTCGCAGATCTCGGAGAGGTCCCTGAGCATCTCGTCGCGCGTGCTGCCGTGGAGGTAGCGGCCCTCGAACAGCTCGGCCGCCGCCGCGCCACGGCCGCGCGGCAGCTGGCTCCTCCAGAACGCGTCGTCCGGCTTCAGCCAGACCTTCTCGCCCCGCTTCACCAGCTCGGCCCGGCCCCCGCCGCGGGCGAAGCCGATGGTTCCGGCGCAGTTGCCGTCCCGGTCGAGGGCGAGGTCCATGTGCGCCGGGTCGTCCTTCTCGCCGTCCGTGCTCCGGTCCTCCACCTTGATGTGCACGGACTTGGCGCCGAGCAGCGCCCGCTTCGCCCTGTCGGAGATCTCCCGGGCGCTCAGCGCCGCGGTGCCCCGGTCCCCCTGGCCCGCCTTGCCGCCCCTCTTGCCCTTGCCGTCGCCGTCGCCGCCACCGTCGTCGTCCGACGAACACGCGGGCACCAGCAGCGCCAGCGCCGCCGTCACGCAGACCGCGCTCGCGGCGCGCCCCCGCGTCCGAGACATTCGTGCCATAACGCCACCTCCAGTGACAGAACGTGCTTCCCGCGTACGTTTCACCCCGTCTACCCAGGCAGGCAGTGACACAGCGCACTTTCGGCCACTGATTCGGCATGGAATTTCCCCGGTCAGGGGAGGTGCACCCGGCCACCACAGGTGACCAGGTGGGGCATGAGGTGAGAAAGTGCCAGGAACGGAAGGCAACAGGGACGTGTCCGCACAGAAGACCATCCACGTCGGCGGCGCTTGGCGCGCGGCGGCATCCGGCGCCACGCGCGAGATCGTCGACCCGGCGGACGGAAAGCCCTTCGCGCTGATCGCCGAGGGCGGCGCCGAGGACGCGGACGCCGCGATCGCGGCCGCCCGGCAGGCCTTCGACGAGGGCCCCTGGCCGGACACGCCCGTCGCCGAGCGCGCCGCGCTGCTGCGCCGCGTCGCCGACCTGCTGGTCCGCGACCGCGAGGAGATCGGCCTGCTGGAGAGCCGGGACGCGGGCAAGACCCTGGAGGAGGGCCGCGTCGACGTCGACTGCGTGGCCGACGCCTTCCGGTACTTCGCCGACCTCGTGGTCGGCGAGGGCGCGGGCCGCGTGGTGGACGCCGGGTCCGACGACGTCCACAGCGTCGTCGTGCACGAGCCCGTCGGCGTCTGCGCGATGATCACGCCCTGGAACTACCCCCTGCTCCAGGCCAGTTGGAAGATCGCCCCCGCGCTCGCGGCCGGGAACACCTTCGTCGTC
Organism: Streptomyces sp. CC224B; assembly: GCF_030010595.1. Taxonomy (NCBI): domain Bacteria; kingdom Bacillati; phylum Actinomycetota; class Actinomycetes; order Kitasatosporales; family Streptomycetaceae; genus Streptomyces; species Streptomyces sp. CC224B. Next base: position 50,150 of record NZ_JASCXL010000019.1, read on the forward strand.
AAGCCCAGCGAGGTCACGCCGCTCACCACGGTCGCGCTCGTCGAGCTGCTCGTCGAGGCGGGCCTGCCCGAGGGCGTCGCCAACGTCGTCACCGGCCCCGGCCACACCGTCGGCGCCCGGTTCGCCGAGCACCCCGACGTGGACCTGGTGTCGTTCACCGGCGGCCTCGTCTCCGGCACCAAGGTCGCCCAGGCCGCCGCGCTCGGCGTGAAGAAGGTGGCCCTGGAGCTCGGCGGCAAGAACCCGAACGTCGTCTTCGCCGACGCCTGCGCCACCGACGAGGGCTTCGACACGGCCGTCGACCAGGCCCTCAACGCCGCCTTCATCCACAGCGGCCAGGTCTGCTCCGCCGGCGGGCGCCTCATCATCGAGGAGTCGGTGCGCGAGCGCTTCGTCGCCGAACTCGCCCGCCGCGCCGAGCGGATCAGGCTCGGCCGGGGCACCGAGGACGGCGTCGAGGTCGGCCCGATGGTCTCCAAGGAGCAGCGCGAGAAGACCGAGGCGTACGTGGCCTCCGCCCTGCGGGAGGGCGCGGTGCTCCGCTGCGGCGGCAAGCGCCCCGAGCCGAGCGACGTCCGCCCCGCCACCGGCTACTTCTACGAGCCGACCGTCCTGGACGGCTGCCACCGCGGGATGAAGGTCGTCCGCGAGGAGGTCTTCGGCCCGGTCCTGACCGTGGAGACCTTCCGCACCGAGGACGAGGCCCTGGCCCTCGCCAACGACACCGAGTACGGGCTCGCGGGCGCCGTGTGGACCACCGACTCCGGCCGCGCCCGCCGCATGGCCCGCCGGATGCGCCACGGCACGATCTGGATCAACGACTTCCACCCCTACCTGCCGCAGGCGGAGTGGGGCGGCTTCGGCAAGAGCGGCGTCGGCCGCGAGCTGGGCCCGGCAGGACTCGCCGAGTACCGCGAGGCCAAGCACGTCTACGAGAACCTGGCGCCCGCCCCGGTGCGCTGGTTCAAGGGCTGAGCCCCGAGGGCCCACCGCGGGGCCGCACCCGGGCGCACCCGCCCCGAGGAGCCCGCGGTGGGCCGGCCGCTCAGCCGCCCGCCCAGCCACCCGCCACGGGGCCCGCGAGCCCCCGCGGCCTCCCCGGCCCCTTTCACCACGGAGGGTTCACCGCCGAGCCCTCCCGCGGTTCAATGCCGGTCCCCGGACCGGCGCGGCGCCGATCCCGCGACAGGCCCGGCGCCCGGCCCCCGCACCCCCCCTTACGCACACCTCCCTTCTACGCACACCCCGCACACCCCCTTACGCGCAAGCACCTTGGCAGCGACGAGGAGCAGTACCGCCATGACTGAAACGTCCGACCACCCGCAGGCCCCCACCGAGTTCGACTACGTGATCGTCGGCGGCGGCACCGCCGGATCGGTGATCGCCTCACGCCTGACCGAGAACCCCGGCGTCACCGTCGCGGTGATCGAGGGCGGCCCGAGCGACATCGACCGCGAGGACGTCCTGACGCTGCGCAAGTGGCTCGGCCTCCTCGGCGGCGAGCTCGACTACGAGTACACGACCACCGAACAGCCCCGGGGCAACTCGCACATCCTGCACAGCCGCGCCAAGGTGCTCGGCGGCTGCTCCTCGCACAACACGCTGATCTCCTTCAAGCCGCTGCCGTCCGACTGGGACGAGTGGGAGGCGGCCGGTGCCACCGGCTGGAACGCGAAGGCGATGGACCCCTACTTCGGCAAGCTGCGCAACAACATCGTGCGCGTGGCCAAGAAGGACCAGAACCAGATAGCCACCGACTGGATCGAGGCCGTCAAGGAGGCCCTGGACGTCCCCGAGGTCGTCGGCTTCAACGACCGGCCGTTCGACGAGGGCGTCGGCTTCTTCGACCTCGCCTACCACCCGGAGAACAACAAGCGCTCCTCGGCGTCCGTGGCCTACCTCCACCCGCACATGGAGGCCGGTGACCGCCCCAACCTCCACCTGTTCCTGGAGACGTGGGCGTACAAGCTCCAGCTCGACGGCAGGAGGGCGCGCGGCGTGCACGTCCGCGCCAAGGACGGCGCGGAGCGGCTGCTGTCCGCCCGCCGCGAGGTCCTGGTCTGCGCCGGCGCCGTCGACACCCCGCGGCTGCTGCTGCACTCCGGCATCGGCCCGCGGAAGGACCTCGAAGCGCTCGGCATCCCCGTCGTCCACGACCTGCCGGGCGTCGGCGAGAACCTCATCGACCACCCGGAGTCGGTCATCGTCTGGGAGACGAACGGGCCGATCCCCGGCAACTCCGCGATGGACTCCGACGCGGGCCTGTTCGTGAAGCGGGACCCGGAGCACAAGGGCCCCGACCTGATGTTCCACTTCTACCAGATCCCGTTCACCGACAACCCGGAGCGCCTCGGCTACGAACGCCCCGAGCACGGCGTGTCGATGACCCCGAACATCCCCAAGTCCCGCTCCCGCGGCCGCCTCTACCTCACCTCCGCCGACCCCGAGGTCAAGCCCGCCCTGGACTTCCGGTACTTCGAGGACGAGGACGACTACGACGGGCGTACCCTCGTGGACGGGATCAAGCTGGCCCGCAAGGTCGCCGAGGCCGAGCCGTTCAGGAAGTGGCTCAAGCGCGAGGTCTTTCCCGGCCCGCACGTCACCGACGACGCCGAGATCGGCGAGCTGGTCCGCAAGGCCGCGCACACCGTCTACCACCCGGCGGGCACCTGCCGAATGGGCGCCTCCACTGATGAACTCGCCGTCGTGGACCCGGAGCTGAGGATCAGGGGCCTCGAAGGAATCCGTATCGCGGACGCATCCGTCTTCCCGACGATGCCCGCCGTGAACCCGATGATCGGAGTGCTCATGGTCGGGGAGAAATGTGCCGAGATCCTGGGGGGTGACGGCCGATGAACGCAGCCGCCACCACCCCCCGCACCGGCTCCGCCCAGGAGTCCGCCCCCGCGGCGGCCCCCGTCTTCACGGTCCGGAACCTGTGGAAGGTCTTCGGTCCGAAGGCCGAACGCGTCCCCGGCGACCCGGAGTTGACCGCTCTCACCCCCACCGGGCTGCGCGAGCGCACCGGCTGCACCGCCGCCGTACGGGACGTGTCCTTCGACGTGCACAAGGGCGAGGTCTTCGTCGTCATGGGCCTGTCGGGCTCCGGCAAGTCCACCCTGGTCCGCTGCCTGACCCGGCTCATCGAGCCGACGTCCGGGTCCGTCGCCATCGACGGCGAGGACGTCCTCGCGATGGACAAGAACCGGCTGCGCGAGCTGCGCCGCCACCGCGCGTCCATGGTCTTCCAGCACTTCGGCCTGCTCCCGCACCGCTCGGTCCTCGACAACGTGGCGTACGGCCTGGAGATCCAGGGCGTCGGCAAGGCCGAGCGGCGCGAGAGGGCCGCCGAGGTCGTCGCCAAGGTGGGCCTCGAGGGCCTGGAGGCGCGCAGGCCCGGGCAGCTCTCCGGCGGCCAGCAGCAGCGCGTCGGCCTGGCCCGCGCCCTCGCCGCCGACCCCGAGGTCCTGCTCTTCGACGAGCCGTTCAGCGCGCTCGACCCGCTGATCCGCCGCGACATGCAGGAGGAGGTCGTGCGCCTGCACCGCGAGGAGGGCCGCACGATGGTCTTCATCACGCACGACCTCAGCGAGGCCCTCAAGCTCGGCGACCGCATCGCCCTGATGCGCGACGGCCGCGTCGTCCAGCTCGGCACGCCCGAGGAGATCGTCGGCTCCCCGGCCGACGACTACGTCCGCGACTTCGTCCGGGACGTGCCGCGCGAGCACGTCATGACGGTCCGCCGCGCCATGCGCCCGCTCGACCCCGCCTGCGCCGACGACGGCCGCGGCCCGGCCGTCGCGCCCGACGCCACCGTCTCCGAGGCCATCGAGGCCGTCGCCCGCTCCGGCTTCCCCGCCCGCGTGATGGACGAGGGCCGCTGCCTGGGCGTGGTCGACCAGGAGCGGCTGCTCGGCGTGGTCGCGGGCGTGGACCCGGCCCCGGCCGCGCCCGCCGTGCCCACCGGTTCCGCCGCCCCCTCCGCCCCGGTCCGGCAGGCCGCGCCCACCAGGCAGCCCCCGGCGGCAGGGGAGGCCGGGCAGCCCCCAGCGGCCGGGAAGGCCGCGGACATACCCGGTGAGGTGACCGCCTGATGGCCTCCGCCACCGCGTCAACCTCCGTACGCGGCACCGGGCTCGGGGCCCTGCTCCGCCACCGCGCCGTGCACAAGCTCCTGCTGCTCGCCCTCGCGGCAGCGATCACCGTGCCGATCGTGAACGCCAAGTGGGCCTCCGGCGCCTGGCCGGACGCGCTCACCGTCGACCTGTCCGAGCCGCTCGGCAGGGCCAGCGACTGGATCATCGACAACCGCGACAGCCACCCGCTGTTCCTGTACTTCTTCGGCCACGTCTCCAACGCCGTGGTCCTCGCCGTGCGCGGCGTCTACCTGCTCCTGCTCGCCGCGGGCTGGGCGGGCGTCACCGCCGCCGCCGGACTGATCGCCTGGCGCGTCGCGGGCGTGAGGCTCGCCGTGACGGCCGCCGCCGCGTTCGGCGTCTGCGGGCTGCTCGGCATGTGGGTGCCGACCATGCAGACGCTGGCCCTGATGACCGTGGCCGTCCTCGCGTCCGTGGTCCTCGGCCTGCTGCTCGGCCTCGCGGGCGGCCTCAACGACCGGGTGTTCCGCATGATGCGGCCGGTCCTCGACACCATGCAGGTGCTGCCCGCCTTCGCCTACCTGCTGCCCGTCGTCCTCGTCTTCGGCATCGGCGTGCCCGCCGCCGTCCTCGCGACCGTCGTGTACGCGGCCCCGCCGATGGCCCGCCTGACGGCGCTCGGCCTGCGCGGCGCCGACGGCGGCGTGATGGAGGCCGTCGCCTCGCTCGGCGCGACCGCCCGCCAGCGCCTGCTGTCCGCACGCCTGCCGCTGGCCCGCAAGGAACTCCTCCTCGGCCTCAACCAGACCATCATGATGGCCCTGTCCATGGCCGTCATCGCCTCCGTGATCGGCGCGGGCGGCCTCGGCGACCGCGTCTACCAGGCCCTCGCCTCGGTCGACGTCGGCCAGGCCCTCGCCGCCGGCATCCCGATCGTGCTGCTCGCCGTCGTCCTGGACCGCGTCACCGGCGCGGCGGGTGAACGCCTGGGCGCCGACCGGCCCGAGGACACCTCGCCGCTGCGCGGCTGGCGCGGCTGGTCCGTGGCCGCCGCCGCGACCCTGGCCGCGGCGCTCGCCGCCCGGTTCGCCGGCCGCCTGGAGTGGCCGACGAGCTGGGTCGTGGCGATCGCCGAGCCGGTGAACACCGCCAAGGACTGGATGGTCGACCACCTCTACACCGGCGTCCCGGTCGTGGGCGGCACCGCCGACTGGGCCGCGCACTTTACCACGTACGTCCTGGACCCGCTGCGCGACGGCCTCCAGGGGCTGCCCTGGTGGTCGGTGCTCCTGATCGTCGCGGCGCTCGCCTGGGTGATCGGCACCTGGCAGACGGCGCTCACCGCGGTCCTCGCCATGGCGGCGATCGGCGTCCTCGGCGTCTGGAACGACTCCCTGGACACCCTCTCCCAGGTCATCGCGGGCGTGGCGGTCACCCTCGTCCTCGGCTTCGCGATCGGCGTCGCCGCCTCGCGCAGCAAGCGCCTGGAGAGCGTCCTGCGCCCCGTCCTGGACGTCTTCCAGACGATGCCGCAGTTCGTGTACCTGATCCCGGTGGTCGCGCTGTTCGGCGTGGGCCGCGCCCCGGCGGTCGCCGCCGCCGTGGTGTACGCGCTGCCCGCCGTCGTCCGCATCACCACGCAGGGCCTGCGCCAGGTCAGCCCCGGCGCGATGGAGTCCGCGAAGTCCCTCGGCGCCACGGACTGGCAGGTGCTGCGCCAGGTCCAGCTGCCGCTGGCCCGCCCGGCGCTGCTGCTCGCCGTCAACCAGGGCGTCGTCCTCGTCCTCGCGGTCGTCGTCATCGGCGGCCTCGTCGGCGGCGGCGCGCTCGGCTACAGCGTCGTCTTCGGCCTGGCCCAGGGCGACCTCGCGACCGGCCTGGTCGCGGGTGCCGCGATCGTCTGCCTCGGCCTGATGCTCGACCGGGTGACCCAGCCGACGGAACGCCGCGCGAAGAAGGGAGCGTGACATGCGTACACGCAAGCGAGTCGCCGCCGCCGTCGCGGCGTCCACGGCCCTGCTGACGCTGTCCGCCTGCGGCGCCGCCGACATGACCAAGCAGTCGTCCCCGTACGCCAACGCGGCGGGCGCGAAGACCGTGACCCTGTCCGTGCAGTCCTGGGTCGGCGCCCAGGCGGACGTCGCCGTGGCCAAGCGCATCCTGGAGAAGGAGCTGGGCTACCGCGTCGACACCGTCCAGATCGACGAGGTCCCCGCCTGGGACGCGCTCAGCCAGGGCCGCGTCGACGCCATCATGGAGGACTGGGGCCACCCCGAGCAGGAGCAGCGGTACGTCAAGGACAAGAAGACGATCGTCCCCGGCGGCGACGTCGGCGTCACCGGCCACATCGGCTGGTACGTCCCCACGTACTTCGCGAAGAAGCACCCCGACGTCACCGACTGGAAGAACCTCAACAAGTACGCGAAGGACTTCCGCACCCCGGAGTCCGGCGGCAAGGGCCAGCTGATGGACGGCTCCCCGTCCTACGTCACCAACGACAAGGCCCTCGTGAAGAACCTCGGCCTGGACTACAAGGTCGTCTTCGCGGGCTCCGAGGCGGCCCAGATCACCCAGATCGAACAGTTCGCCAAGCAGAAGAAGCCGTTCCTCACGTACTGGTACAAGCCCCAGTGGCTGTTTGAGAAGGTCCCCATGACGGAGGTCGAGCTCCCCGCCTACAAGGAGGGCTGCGACGCGGACCCCGCCGAGATCAGGTGCGCGTACCCGCACACGCCGCTCCAGAAGTACCTCAACGCGGACTTCGCGGAGAACGGCGGGAAGGCGGCGGAGTTCCTGAAGAACTTCAGGTGGTCGGAGTCCGACCAGAACGAGGTGTCCCTGATGATCGCCGACAAGAAGATGTCCCCCGAGGACGCGGCGGAACGATGGCTCTCCGCCAACGAGCCCAAGTGGAAGGCCTGGCTGCCTAGTTAAGCCCAGCGAACCAGGGGGCTCCGCCCCTGGACCCCCGCGATCGCGCTGCGCGCTCGGCGGAGAGTTCCAGCCCGTCCGGCGTTTGAGGACGAGGCCGGAGGCCGATAAGGCGGGGTCCAGGGGCGGCAGCCCATGGTTTCGGGAAGGGGCGGGCTCGGGGAGCCCCCGGCAGGGTCAGCCCAGCCCCGCCGCGATCTCCCGCAGGGCCTCCATGGCCCGCCGCTGCAACCCCGGCCCGAAGGTCACCCGGGAGGCACCGAGCTTCCCGAGTTCCGTGGGGGAGGGCCCACCCGGCACGCAGATCGCGTTCAGCGGAGCGTCCACCCGCTCGCGCAGAGCGGGCAGCACCTCCACCGGCGCCATGATGACGTAGACGCAGTCCGCCCCGGCCTCCACGTACAGCCGGGCCCGCGCCACCGTCTCCTCCAGGTCCGCGACCCCCCGCACATACGTGTCGACGCGCGCGTTGACGAACAGCTCCCGCCCCGCGGCCTCCCGCACGGCGGCGAGGTACTCCGCCTGCTCACGGGGGTCCTTCAGACGGCCATCGGTGGAGTCCTCCAGGTTGCACCCCACGACCCCGGCGTCCCACAGCCGTCCCACCAACTGCCGCGCGGGCAGCCCGTACCCGTCCTCCACGTCCGCGCTGACCGGCACGGACACGGCCCGCGCCACCCGCGCGACGGCCTCGAACATCTCGCGCGGCGGCACGGCCCCGTCGGCGTACCCGAGCGACGCGGCGACACCCGCGCTGGGCGTGGCGAGCGCCGGGAACCCGGCCTCCTCGAAGACGCGGGCGGCGGCGGCGTCCCACGGCCCGGGCAGGACCAGCGGCTCCCCGGGCGCCCTGTCGCGGTGCAGGGCGCCGAACGCGGCGGCGGTGGCGGTCACTTGTGCTCTCCCGGCTGGTAGGTGGGCGGCTTGCGGAGGCTGACGTTGCTGCGGGTCGAGGCCGATCGTGGCGTCGCGCTCGATCATGGGTGGGCTGCTCCGTTCCCTTCGGTTTCCTTCGGTCCTCCGGCCTGCGGCGGCCGCGGGGTCCCGGTACGGCGGTCGGTCGGCAGGTCGGTCAGTCAGTCGGCCGGGCGGTGCGCCGTCGACCCCGGGGTGTAGTGCCCGGGCACCATCCGCGTGGTCACGGCGAACCGGTTCCAGCCGTTGATCAGGGTGATCGCGGCGATGAGGTGGGCCAGCTCCCTGTCGTCGAAGTGCCGGGCGGCCCGCTCGTACACCTCGTCGGGGACGAAGCCGTCGGTCAGGACGGTCACGGCCTCCGTCAGCTCGATCGCCGCGATCTCCCGGGCGGTGTAGAAGTGCTTGGACTCCTCCCAGGTGGAGAGCTGCACGATGCGCTCGACGCTCTCGCCCGCCGCGAGGGCGTCCTTGGTGTGCATGTCGAGGCAGAACGCGCAGTGGTTGATCTGCGAGGCGCGGATCTGCACCAGCTCGTAGATCACCGGGTCGACGCCCTTCTTTGCGGCGGCGGCGAGCCGGATCATGGCCTTGTACGCCTCCGGGGCCAGCTCGGCCATGTTGAGGCGGGGCGTGTGCTCGGGGAGGCGCTCGTCGCCGTGCGGGTGGGGAGCGGCGGTCGTCCGCGGTGTCTGCGTCGTGTTCGTCATGCAACGAACGTACGGCCGGATTAGCCCACCGATATGGTCCACTCCCATGGAGAATTCGTGGGCCACTTCGGACGCCGGAGATCCCCCCGCCACGACGGCGCGGAGCTTCGACCTCCACCTGGACGCGCTCGGCAAGGGCCCCCGCTCCGGGGTGCGCCGGGGCCTCACGGACGCGCTGCGCGAGGCGGTCCGCGGTGGCCGGCTCGCCCCCGGGACGCGGCTGCCGTCGTCCCGGGCGCTCGCCGCCGACCTCGGGGTCGCGCGCAACACCGTCGCCGACGCGTACGCGGACCTCGTCGCGGAGGGCTGGCTCACCGCCCGCCAGGGCTCGGGCACCCGGGTCGCCGCCCGGGACGTGCCGCGCCCGGAGCGGCCCGCGCGCCCGCCCCGCACGCGCGGCGGCCCCGTGCACGACCTGATGCCCGGCACCCCCGACGTCACCTCGTTCCCGCGCGCCGAGTGGCTGAAGGCGGCCCGGCGCGCGCTGGCAGCGGCCCCCGGCGACGCCCTCGGCTACGGCGACCCGCGCGGCCGGATCGAACTGCGCCGGGCCCTGGCCGGGTACCTCGCCCGCGCCCGGGGCGTCCACGCGGTCCCCGACCGCATCGTCGTCGTACCGGGCTTCGTGCACGGTCTCAGCCTCCTCGCCGAGTTCCTGAGCGAGCGCGGCCTGCGGGACATCGCCGTCGAGTCGTACGGCCTCGACCTGCACTGGAACCGGCTCGCGCGGACGGGGCTGCGCACGCGCCCGCTCGCCCTCGACGAGCGGGGCACGCGCACCGACGGCCTCGCCGGGCACCGGGCGGTGCTGCTGACCCCCGCGCACCAGTTCCCCATCGGCGTCCCGCTGCGCCCCGACCGGCGGGCGGCGGCCGTCGAGTGGGCGCGGCGGGCGGACGGGCTGATCCTGGAGGACGACTACGACGGCGAGTTCCGCTACGACCGCCAGCCGGTGGGCGCCCTCCAGGGCCTGGACCCGGACCGCGTCGTCTACCTGGGCACGGCCAGCAAGTCCCTGGCTCCCGCCCTGCGGATCGCGTGGATGGTGCTGCCCGCGGCCATCGCCTCCCAGGTGGCGGAGCTGAAGGAAGCGGCCGGGGCGTCCGGCGGCGCGCTGGACCAGCTCACGCTCGCCGAGTTCCTGACGTCCGGGGCGTACGACCGCCATGTGCGCGCGGCGCGGCTGCGCTACCGCCGCCGCCGCGACCAGCTCGTCGCCGCGCTCGCCGAGCGCGCCCCCGACGTCCGCGTCACCGGCATCGCGGCCGGGCTGCACGCGGTGCTCGAACTGCCGCCGGGCACCGAGCAGGTGGTGGTGCAGTCCGCGAGCTGGCAGCGCCTGGCGCTCCAGGGCCTGTCCCGCTTCCGCCACCCGGCGGCGACGGCCGACCGGGGGGACGCGCTGGTCGTCGGCTACGGCACCCCCGCCGACCACACCTGGCCCGCGGTCCTGGACGCCCTGTGCCGCGCGCTGCCGTGACCGGCAAAGCGCCCGTCACCTGGGCCCGGAGCGTGCGCCGCGCCATGTCCGGTACGACGTAACCGTCCCGGCCCGCGGCGGGCCCGCGGGGTGCTGCCGCCCGCGGGCCCGGGGCGTCACGACTTCTTGAGCGCGGCCAGCGCGTCCCGGGTGTCGGACGTGAGCATGTCCTCGGCCTCCTGGTCGGAGGGCGGCCGGGTGCCGCTGGTCGAGGTGCCGCCGTACCAGCTCCAGCGCAGCTCGTACGTGAACCACCCGTCCCGCACGCCGAGCGTCATGCTGGCCAGCTCCTTGTCACCGCTCGGGTCGCGCCGCTCGGTGACCAGGAACGCCTCGTCGCCGAGGCCGTCGACCGCCTTCGTCTCGTACTTGTACGTGGGCTGCGAGCGGTCCTCGTACTGCTTGTAGAGGGAGGCGAACTCCCCGGTGGGATCGGTGTTCTTGTGCCACTGGGCGGTGGCGTACACGTAGATGCTGCTGTAGTCGCTCGCGCCCGCGTTCCGGTCCTTCATGCTCCAACTGCAGTTGTTGGCGTCGAGCCCCTCCTGGCGGGAGGCGTAGTGCGTGGTGGGGTCGGTGGTGTCGCGCGGCTCGTAGCGCTTCTTGAGCGCCTCGATGGTGACGGTGTCGCAGAGGTTCTTCTGGTACCGGTACCCGCCGAGCGCGGCCTTGCCGCCGCTGTCGTCGTCCAGCGCGCCGGTGCCGAACAGCACCCCGCCCCAGACGGCGGACGCGACCACCACGCCCCCGAGGCCCCACAGCCACCCGGGCACGGGCCGCTTCCCCGCGGGCGGGCCGCCCGGGGCCGCGCCGGGCGGCCCGAAGCCGGGCTGGGGCTGTGCGTGCGGATACGGGGCCGGGGGCACGGCGCCCGCGGCGGGCTGCTGCGCGTACGGGTTCTGCTGGTACGGGTTCGGGGACTGCTGGGGCTGCGGCTGCGGCGGCTGGGACGGCTGCTGCGGTGGCTGCGGAGGCGGCGGCATGGACATGCTGGGAAACGTACCGTGCGAATCACCGATTCCGCCCCGGCGGGCCTCCTGGTCGCGTACACGCGCTCTCCCCACCCCTCCCGCCCCGCCTCCACACCTTCTCCAGGACCGCCGGGACCCCCGCCACCAGGGCCGGGCCCCCGGCCGGACGGGCCGCCGGGCCCCCTTAGAGTGGGCGCTGATCGCGTACGTACAAGTGCGCGGCCGTACGACGACACGGGGGAGTGTCACCAGACATGGCAGAGGCCACGGCAGCGGAACGGACACCTGCGGCGCGACCGGACCGGCGGCCGCACCGGCGTCGGCGGCGCCACCCCTGGCGGCACGTACCCGCCTGACCGCCCCGGCTCGCCGCAGGCGCTCTTGGCCGCCTCGGGAGCTTGAGCCCCGGCCGCCCGCCGGGAGGCCCCCCGGAGACCCCGGGAAACCCTGAGGAACCTCCGGGAGAGCCCGGGAGCCCCTAGGGACCCCGGGAGCGCCCTGCCGCGCCCGCCGCCCGCGAGCCCGCGCCCTGCCGCGCGCTCTACCGCCCCGGAGCCACGCCCCCGGAGGGCTGCTTCGGGGCACCCCCGCGCGCCCCGGCCCGGCTCCGCGCTCCCGGCGTGGGTCCCCCCGCAACACGTACGCCCCACGACTTGCCCCCCACACCAAGAAACACCAGATCAGGAAGCAGCATGAGCACTCAGCGAGCAATGCAGACCCGTCGGCGCCTCGGCCTCGCCGCCACCGCCGTGATCACCGCCCTGGCCGTGACGGCGTGCGGCGGTTCGGACGGCGGCAAGAAGAGCCGCAAGGGCGGCGGCTCCGACGCCGGGGCGTCGTCATCAGAGGCGCCCAAGAACCTCAAGCTCGGCCAGGCCGGCCCCGCGCAGGAGATCACCAAGTACAAGAAGACCGGGAAGTTCTCCATCACGCCGACGAAGGTCACCCTCGGCAAGCCGGAGGACCTCAAGGAGCTCAAGGACGACAAGAAGTACGGCGACAAGAAGATCGCCTGGATCTACGTCAAGGCCAAGCACGTCGGCGGCGACCCGGTGAAGGAGCCGACGGTGATGAGCGACGTCGGCGCCGAGACCACGGCCGGCAACCCGGCGACCAGGTTCATCCTCATCGGCGACCTCTCCAGCATGCCCGCCGACTGCAAGCGCCACGACGCCGCGAAGACGCTCGGCGGCGACGACATCTGGAAGGCGGGCGAGGAGCGCACCATGTGCGAGCCGTACCTGATCCCCGCCGACACCGAGGTGAAGGCGGTCACGTACTCCCAGGGCTTCTACAAGGAGCCCATCAAGTGGGCGGTCCGCTAGGACCCCCGAGCGGCCCCGCGCCCTGCCCTCCTCCGCGGGGCGGGGCGCGGGGCGTGCCTCACGCGGCCTCGGCCCGCACCTGCGTGTTCTGGTTGGCGTGCAGCAGCCACCGCCCGTCCTCCTGCTTCGTCATGACGTACAGCGGCGCGCCCTCCGAGCCGTCGGTCTCCGAGTGGTAGACCTGCCGCACCTTCACGGCGGCGACGTCCGGCCGCAGGAACTGCACGTGCACGACCTCGTACGTGACCTCGCCGTCCCATTCCACCGAGGGCAGCACGGCCCGCGTGAAAGCGGCGATGGCGTCGAAGCCGATGAGCACCTTGCCGTGACCGGTGGTCCACAGCGCCTCGGGGTGGAACAGCTCGAGGAACCCTTCGGCGTCCTTGGCCCGCTGCGTGCGCTGCACGGTGGCGACGACGTCCTTGATGGCCTTGATGTCCGCGTGCTGAGCGGTGTCTGTGTTCATGCCCACCACTCTGGTACCTCAAGCGGACTTGAGGTCAAGGGGGTTACTGCGGCTGCCGTATGAAGTCGGCCCAGGCGGCGGGCGCGATGTGGCACCGGTATCCGGCCAGGGGCAGCGGGGCGGCCGGACGACCCGGCCGCCTCCGCTCAGGCCCGCGCCGAGCGGTAGTGGTCCGCGATCTCGTCCGACGTCGTCACCCAGACGCCCGGGTGGTTCACCACGTACTCCAGGGCCTGGTCCAGGTACTTCGCGCGGAAGGCCTGGCCGATGACGAAGGGGTGCAGGGCCAGCGGCAGCACCCGGCCGCTGTCGGTGGCCTCCGCCTCCGCGGACAACTGGTCGACCTGGTCCTTGACCATCTGGACGAAGTCCGGGCCGCTGGTGCTCTTCACGACGAAGAGCTGGATGTCGTTCAGCTCGACCGTGTACGGCACGCTCAGCACGCCCGGCACGTTCAGGGCGAACGGCTGGTCGTCCGCCGTCCAGTCCAGTACGTAGTCCAGACCCAACTCCGCGAGCAGGCGCGGGGTGTTGAACGTCTCCGTCAGGCCCGGGCCCATCCAGCCGCGCGGGCGCGTGCCGGTCGTGCGCTCGATCGTCCCGACGACGTCCTTGAGGGCCGCCCGCTCCTCGTCCTCCGTCATGTCCGTGTGGAGCACCGAGTTGGTCCTGCCGTGCGCGAGCCACGCCCAGTTCCGCTCCCGCCCCGCCGCGACGATCTGCGGGTAGCGGTCGCCGACGTCGGAGTTGAGCAGGGCGCTGGCGCGCACCCCGTGCCGGTCCAGCGTCTCCAGCATCCGCCAGAAGCCCACCCGGTTCCCGTAGTCGCGCCAGCCGTGGTTGAGCGGGTCGGGCGTGAGGGCCGAGGTGCCCGGATAGATGCTCGTGGACGGCTTGCCGACCTCGAAGTGCTCGATGTTCAGGCCGACGTAGAAGGCGACGCGCTTGCCCTCGGGCCAGTGGAGCGGCTCACGCTCGACGATGGGGCTGTAGTCGTAGAGCTGGTTGTCCATGAGCTGGTTGTCCATCTCCGATCACCTCTGCTGAAATGGCCGCTGTCGGCGGCGGTTTCCGTTCGCGTGACCTCATCGTCGAACCTTCACATTGATGTGAGGGTCAAGCGCGTGATGCGTGTGGCGCCTGTCACGCGCCGTCGGGCCCGGCAGGCACGGCAGGCGCGGCAGGCATGGCAGGCATGGCGGGCGCGGCAGGCGCGGGCACGTGCGTCCCCGCCATCAGCTCGTCCAGCGCCGCCTCCAGTACCGCGAAGGCGTCCGCCCCCGCCGTCAGCGAGTCGTACACGTACCGGACCGTGGCGCGCTCGGGCCCGATGCCGCAGTACTCCGAGATCCCCGTGCGGAGCACCCGCGTCACCGTCTCCTCCCACCCCGACCCGGCGAACTGCTCCCGGCCGTACGCCGTCAGCCCGAGCCACAGCATCCGCGTCCGGCCGAGCAGCGGCTCCGCCCGCCCGTACGCGAAGCCGTGGTTCCACACCCGGTCGATCCACCCCTTCAGCAGGGCCGGGAGGCCGAACCACCACACCGGGAAGACGACCACGATCGCCTCGGCGTCCGCCACCCGCCGCATGTGCGCCCGCACTTCGGGCGAGTACGCCTTCTCCGGGTCACCCCAGTCCGGCTCGTCCTCGGGGGACATCCGGGGGTCGAACCCCTCGGCCGCCAGGTCCAGGAAGTCGACCGTATGGCCCCGGGCGGTGAGCCGGTCCCGGGCGTGCCGGGCGAGCTGGGACGTCAGCGCGTCCGTACGCGGATGACCGGTGACGACGAGGACGGCGGCCATCACTCGGCCCCTGCGGCGAGGCGGACCAGCATCTTGCCGGTGTTGGCGCCGCGCAGCACGCCGAGGAAGGCGTCCGGCGCGTGCTCGATGCCGTCGACGACGGTCCGCTCCGTGCGCAGCGAGCCGTCCGCGAGCATCGCGGCGGCCTTCCGCGTCCACTCCGGGAACAGGTCGAGGTGGCTGGTCACCAGCATCCCGCGCAGGGACGCCTCCTGCTTCGCGGCCTGGAAGAGGTTGTTCGGCCCGGGCGCCGGGGTCGTGTCGTTGTACGTGCTGATCGCGCCGACCAGCGCGATACGGCCCTCGCGGCGGATGGCGCCGATCGCCGCCTGGAGGTGGTCGCCGCCGACGTTGTCGACGTACACGTCGATGCCGTCGGGCGCCGCCTGCGCGAGCTGCTCCGCCAGGCCGCCCTGCCGGTGGTCGAGGGCCGCGTCGAACCCGAAGGTGTCGAGGAGCTTCTTCGTCTTCTCCGGCCCGCCCGCCGAACCGATCACCCGCGACGCGCCCAGCGCCCGGGCCACCTGCCCCGCGACGCTGCCCACGGCCCCCGCGGCGGCCGACACGAACACGACGTCGCCCTCCCGTACGGGGGCGGTGCGCGTCAGCGCCGCGTACGCCGTGAGGCCGGTCGTGCCCAGCGGGCCGAGGTAGGCGGAGGCCGGGGCGAGCGCGGTGTCCACGACCGTGGCCGCGGCCGCGTCGACCAGGGCGTACTCCCGCCACCCTGCGAAGTGCGTGACCATCGCCCCGACCGGCACCTCCGGCGCCCCGGACGCCACGACCTCGCCCACGGCGCCGCCCTCCAGCGGGGCGCCCAGCTCGAAGGGGGGCATGTAGGAGGGGGCGTCGTCCATGCGGCCGCGCATGTACGGGTCCACGGACATCCAGTGGTTGCGGACGAGGAGGGTGCCCGGGGGCGGGGTGTCGGGGAGGGTGGTGGTGGCGAGGGAGAAGTCGGTGGGGGCGGGGGTGCCGGCCGGGCGGGCGGCGAGGCGGATTTCGCGGGACGTGGGCATGGTGGCCTCCTGTGCTGCGGTGTTCTCTGGACAGGCCCTACCGTGCCTCGGGCCACGCACGCCCCACTGACGCCCCACGCACGACGCCCCTGGGCCCCCGCCCCCCCACCCGCCCTCCGTCGGCCTCCGGCCTCGTCCTCAAACGCCGGACAGGCTGGAACCGCCCCCACACCCCGCCGTCGCCACCCGCGGGCACGTCCCCCACCCACCCGCCCTCCCATCGGCCTGGCGGCCTCGTCCTCAATCGCCGGACAGGCTGGAACCGCCCCCACACCCCGCCGTCGCCGCCCGCAGGCACGTTCCCCACCCACCCGCCCTTCCATCGGCCTGGCGGCCTTGTCCTCAATCGCCGGACGGGCTGGATTGGTCCGCCTCGCGCCTTCGTCAGTGCGGGTGCCGGACGGCCGACGACGGCGAGTCGGGGAAGGACCAGCCCGTCCGGCGTTTGAGGACAAGGCGCGGAGCGCCGTTGCGGGGGAAGGGGTGTCTGGCGACGGCGAGTCGGGGGCATCTCAGCCCGTCCGGCGTTTGAGGACGAGGCGCGGAGCGCCGTTGGGGGAAGGGGTGGCCGACGGCGGCGAGTCGGGGGGATTCCAGCCCGTCCGGCGTTTGAGGACGA
The DNA here is from genome assembly GCF_030010595.1 of Streptomyces sp. CC224B. NCBI lineage: Bacteria > Bacillati > Actinomycetota > Actinomycetes > Kitasatosporales > Streptomycetaceae > Streptomyces > Streptomyces sp. CC224B. The sequence continues at coordinate 66,486 of NZ_JASCXL010000019.1, forward strand.
GGCGCGGAGCGCCGATTGTGGGGGAGAGGGGCGGAGCCCCAGACGAGAGGGCGGGGGGCCGGGGGCGGCAGCCTCCGGTTCGGGGAGGGGTGGGGCTGGGGCGCCCCGCGCGGGCCGGACGTACCGTGAGCCCATGCGATACGAGGTCCTCGGCCCCCTGGCCGCCCGCACGGGCACCGGCACCCCCACCCCCGTCCCCGAACCAAAGGTCCGCACCCTCCTCGCCGCCCTCCTCGTCCGCGCAGGCACCCCCACCCCCGCCGACACCCTGATCGAGGACCTCTGGGGAGAGGGCACCCTCCCCGCCAACCCCACCAACTCCCTCCAGACCAAGGTCTCCCAACTCCGCCGCGCCCTCGGCCGTGACCAGGTGACGTACGGCCCGGCGGGCTACCGCCTGGTCCTGGAGGAGGGCGCGACGGACGCCGCCCGGTTCACGGCCCTGACGGCCAAGGCGTACGCGGCGACCGACCCCCGCACCCGCGCCTCCCTCCTGACCGACGCCCTGGCCCTGTGGCGCGGCCCCGCCTACGCCGACGTCCGCGACGCGCACTTCGCCCGGGCCGCCGCCACCCACCTGGAGGAGCAGCGGCTCACCGCCCAGGAGGCCCTGGCCGAGGCCCGCCTCGACCTCGGCGAACACGCCCCGCTGGCCGACGAGTTGGCCGCGCTCGTGGACCGCGAGCCCCTGCGTGAGCGGCTGCGCGCGGCGCACATGCGGGCCCTGTACGGCGCGGGCCGCCCCGCCGAGGCCCTGGCCGCGTACCACGACCTGCGCACCCGGCTCGCCGACGACCTCGGCACCGACCCCGGCCCCGAACTCGCCGCCCTGCACGAGGCGATGCTCCGCCAGGACCCGTCCCTGACCACACCGAAGGCCACACCGAAGGCCGCGCCCGCCCCCCGGTCCGCCACCCGGTCCGCGGCGACGCCGCCCACGGACGCCCCGACGGCCCCGCCCGCCACCACGACACCCCCGCGCACCAACCTTCCCGCCCCCACCACAGGCCTCATCGGCCGCGCCGATGCCGTGGCCCGCGTCCGGGAACTCGTACGGAACGAACGCCTGGTGACCCTCACCGGCCCCGGCGGCGTGGGCAAGACCCGCCTCGCCCTGGAAGCGGCGGCGGGCCTGGCGGACGACTTCCCGGACGGGGTCTGGCTGGTGGAACTGGCCGGTACGACCGAGCACGGCGTCCCCGAGGCGGTGGCCGCCGCCCTGGGCGTCCGCGAGGACGACCCGACCCGCCCGGCGTACGGGGACGAGCCGCACGGCGGCGACCACGCCCGGCCCCAGGAGACACCGGCCCTCCGGTCCCCGGGAGCCCCGGCGGCACACTCCCTCGCCCGGGCCCTCGCCCCCCGCACCCTCCTCCTCATCCTCGACAACTGCGAACACGTCCTGGACGCCGCCGCCGAGCTGACCGCCCACCTCCTGCGCCGCGCCCCGCGCCTGCGCGTCCTCACCACCAGCCAGGAGCCCCTCGCCCTCACCGGCGAGAGACTCGAAGCCGTCGCGCCCCTCGGCGAGGACGAGGCGGTGCGCCTGTTCGCCGAACGGGCCCGGGCCGCCGCCCCCGGCTTCACCCTGACCGACGCCGACCGCGAGGCCGCCGCCCTCATCTGCCGCCGCCTCGACGGCATCCCCCTGGCCGTCGAACTCGCCGCCACCCGCGTCCGCGCCCTCGGCGTGCACGCCCTCGCCGACCGCCTCCACGACCGCTTCCGCCTCCTCACCCAGGTACGCCGCGACGCCCCGGCCCGCCAGCGCACCCTGCGCGCGATGATCGACTGGAGCTGGGAACTCCTCACCCCGCCCGAACGCCGGGCCCTGCGCCGGCTCGCCGTCTTCCGCGGCGGCTTCACCCTGGAGAGCGCGGAAGCGGTCCTGGACGGCGCGCCGGGCCCGGCCGCCCCGCCCGGGGAACCCACGGAAGGCACGGCGGACACCGTCCTCGACCTCGTCACCCGCCTTCTCGACCGCTCCCTCCTCACCCCCGCGCCCCCCGCCCCGGGCGCCGGTCCCGGCCCGGACGGCGGCGACGGCGGCCCCGTCCGCCACCGCATGCTGGAGTCCGTCACCGCGTACGGCCTCGAACGTCTCGCCGAGGCGGGCGAGGCCGACGACATCGCACGGCGGCACGCCCGCCACCACGCCGACCTCGCCGAACGCGCCGCCCCCGCCCTGCACGGCCCCGACCAGCGGCTCTGGCTGCGCCGCCTCGACGCCGAGACGGTGAACCTGCGCGCCGCCCTGGACCGCGCCGCCACCGACGGCGACAGCGCGCTCGCCCTGCGCCTGGTCAACGCCCAGACCTGGTACTGGTACCTGCGCGGCCGCCTCACCGAAGCCGTCCGCTCGCTCGACCTGGCCCTGGGCCTGGCCGCGCCGCCCGGGGACCCGGCGCGCGGCGCCGCTGCCGCCGCCCGCGGCGCCTTCGGGCTGCTCGTCGGCGAGGAGCACTGCGCGTACGACGCCACCTGCGCGCCGAGCCCCGACGGCGCCGGTGCCCGCGCCCGCTGGCTGCTCTCCTTCGCCCGCTGCGGCTTCGACCGCTCACCCGAGGAGGACCGGCGGGTCGACGGCCTGCTCGCCGAGTTCCGCGCCACGGGCGACCGCTGGGGCGAGGCCGCCGCGCTCGGCACCCGCGCCACCCGCGCCCTGTACCGGGGCGACCTCGCGGCGCTGCGCCGCGACGCCGGGAGCGCCGCCGCCCTCTTCGCCGAACTGGGCGACCGCTGGGGCCAGTTGCAGTCCTCCGAACAGCTCGGCGTCCTCGCCGAGATAGCCGCCGACTACGACACCGCCGCCCGCCTCCAGCGGGAGGGCATGCGCGGCGCGGAGGAACTCGGGCTGTGGACCGAGGTCTCCTTCCGCCTCTCCCGGCTCGGCCGCCTCGCGCTGCTCACCGGCGACGACGCCCGGGCCACCGACTGCCACGAACGCGCCGCCCGGCTCGCTGCCCGGCAGTCCCACCGGCCCGCCCAGCAGTTCGCCGAGACCGGCCTCGCCCTCGGCGCCCGCCGCCGCGGCGACCTCGACGCCGCCGAACGCCACCTCGCCCCCTGGCTCGACTTCAACCGCCGCTTCGGCATCGTCTCCGGCACCGCGCTGGTCCTCGCCCAGCTCGGCTACGTCGCCGAACAGCGCGGCGACGCCGCCCGCGCCGAGCACCTGCACCGCGAGGGCCTCGCCGCCGCCCGGGCCGCCGGCGACAACCGGGCCGTCGCCCTCGCCCTCGAAGGGCTCGCCGGCGCCCGCTCCCTCGCCACCGACCCCGCCGCCCTCACCGAGGCCGCCGGGCTCCTCGGCCGCGCCGCCGCCCTCCGCGCCGCCGAGGGCGCCCCGCTGCCCCCGGCCGAACGCGCCGACACCGACCGGGCGGCGGCCCGCGTCCGCGCCGCCCTCGGCGACGCGGCCTTCACCGCCGCCCACGACGCGGCGTACACGGCGTACACGGCGCGCACGCGGGGCGAGGCGGCCGGGGCCGGGGCCGCGGACGGCTAGGAGAGCACCGCCCGGAGCTGGTCGAGCCCCCAGTCCAGGTCCTCCTTGCTGATCACCAGCGGGGGAGCGATCCGGATCGTCGAGCCGTGGGTGTCCTTCACCAGGACGCCGCGGGCCATGAGCTTCTCGGAGATCTCCCGGCCCGTGCCGTGCGCCGGGTCGATGTCCACCCCGGCCCACAGGCCGCGCCCGCGCACCTCCACCACCTTCCCGGAGCCCGCGAGCAGGCCCAGCTCCGCGTGCAGGTGCTCGCCCAGCTCCGTCGCCCGCTGCTGGTACTCGCCCGTCTCCAGCATCGCCACGACCTCCAGCGCCACCGCGCACGCCAGCGGGTTGCCGCCGAACGTCGAGCCGTGCTCGCCCGGCCGGAACACCCCGAGCACGTCCGCGTCCGCCACCACCGCCGACACCGGCACCACACCGCCGCCCAGCGCCTTGCCCAGCAGGTACACGTCCGGCACCACGCCCTCGTGCTCGCACGCGAACGTCCGCCCCGTCCGGCCGAGACCCGACTGGATCTCGTCCGCGACGAACAGCACCCCGCGCTCACGCGTCAGCTCCCGGACGCCCGGCAGGTATCCCGGCGGCGGCACGAGCACCCCCGCCTCGCCCTGCACCGGCTCCAGGAGCACCGCGACCGTGTCCTCGGTGACCGCCGCCCGCAGCGCCTCCAGGTCGCCGAACGGCACGATGTCGAAGCCCGGGGTGAACGGGCCGTAGTCCGACCGCGCCTCCGGGTCGGTGGAGAAGCTGACGATCGTCGTCGTACGGCCGTGGAAGTTGCCGCTCGCCACCACGATCCGCGCGCGCCCGTCCGGGACGCCCTTGACCCGGTACCCCCACTTCCGCGCGGTCTTCACCGCCGTCTCCACGGCCTCGGCGCCCGTGTTCATCGGCAGCACCATCTCCTTGCCGCACAGGGCCCCGAGCCGCGTACAGAACTCCGCGAACCGGTCGTGGTGGAACGCGCGCGACGTCAGTGTCACCCGCCCCAACTGCTTCCTGGCGGCCTCGACGAGCCGGGGGTTGCCGTGGCCGAAGTTGAGTGCCGAGTACCCGGCGAGCATGTCGAGGTACCGGCGGCCCTCGACGTCCGTCATCCACGCGCCCTCCGCCGACGCGACGACGACGGGAAGGGGGTGGTAGTTGTGCGCGCTGTGCGCTTCGGCCGAGGCGATGAGGTCTTCCGTAGCAGACACGGGAACTCCGTTTCTCGCGTTCGCACTCCGTTGTGCGGTCCTACGGCTTCCAACGGCGCAAGGAGGGTCTCGCGGTTCAATGGGGGACAGGGGCGCCTTCGTGGCCCCATACCTATCGTCGCTCGCACCGTGAGCGAACCCTGACACGGCGGCGTGCCCGCTACCCTGGTTTCCACAGCACGGCGACTGGCGCACAGGGAATCGACCCTGAGGGAGCCGTGCGAGGCAACACCTTCGAGGTGCCGCCCGCCTGGGCACCCCGGGACCACGATCGGACACCATCACCGCTCGCCCCGGAGGACGCCATGACACCCCCTTCTCCCGCGCAGGACACCACGCGGGACGCCGCGCGGCACCCCGCCCTCGCCGCCGCCGACCCGGAGCTCGCCGCGCTCGTCGCCGCCGAGGAACAGCTCCAGGCCGACACGCTGCGCCTCATCCCCAGCGAGAACTACGTCTCCGCCGCCGTCCTCGAAGCCTCCGGCACCGTCCTGCAGAACAAGTACAGCGAGGGCTACCCGGGGCGCCGCTACTACGAGGGCCAGCAGAACATCGACCAGGTCGAGCGCCTCGCCGTCGCTCGCGCCAAGGCCGTCTTCGGCACCGACCACGCCAACGTCCAGCCGTACTCCGGGTCCCCGGCCAACCTCGCCGCCTACCTCGCCTTCGCCGAGCCCGGCGACACCGTCATGGGCATGGCCCTGCCCATGGGCGGCCACCTCACCCACGGCTGGGGCGTCTCCGCCACCGGCCGCTGGTTCCGCGGCGTGCAGTACGGCGTCCGCCAGGACACCGGGCTCATCGACTTCGACGCCGTCCGCGACCTCGCCCTGAAGGAGAGGCCCAAGCTGATCTTCTGCGGCGGCACCGCGCTGCCCCGCACGATCGACTTCGCCGCCTTCGCCGAGATCGCCCGGGAGGCGGGCGCCGTCCTCGTCGCCGACATCGCCCACATCGCCGGCCTGGTCGCCGGCGGCGCCCACCCGTCACCCGTGCCGCATGCCGACGTCGTCTCCACCACCACCCACAAGACCCTGCGCGGGCCGCGCGGCGCGATGCTCCTGGCCCGCGAGGAGCACGCCAAGGCCATCGACAAGGCCGTCTTCCCCGGCCTCCAGGGCGGCCCCCACAACCAGACCACCGCCGCCATCGCCGTCGCCCTGCACGAGGCCTCCCTGCCCTCCTTCCGCGACTACGCCCACGCCGTCGTCGCCAACGCCAGGGCGCTCGCCGAGGCGCTGCTGGCCCGCGGCTTCGTCCTGGTCTCCGGCGGCACCGACAACCACCTGATCCTGATGGACCTCACGCCCAAGGACGTGCCGGGCAAGGTCGCCGCGAAGGCCCTCGACCGGGCCGGGATCGTCGTCAACTACAACACCGTGCCCTACGACCCCAGGAAGCCGTTCGATCCCTCCGGGGTACGGATCGGGACGCCCTCCCTGACCTCCCGCGGACTGGGAACCGAGCACATGGCCGTCGTCGCGGAGTGGATCGACCGGGGCGTGCGGGCGGCACGCGAGGAGGACGAGGACGCCCTCGCGAAGATCCGCGCCGAAGTGGCCGACCTGATGTCCACACACCCCGCACCGGGCCTGCCCACGGGGTGAGCCCCGTGTCCCCGGGGCCGGGGCTGCCACCCGGTGGCCCCGGTGCCCCGTCGCGCCGGGCCCCTGCTCGACTGCCTCCCGCGGGCAGGTGGCCCCGCCCCGGCCGTCACGCGTGCCTGCGGCGGCGGTGGTAGTACGTCGTCGCCATGGCGCCCATCAGGGCGCCTGCTGCCACGCTCGGGAGCGTCCAGGACCAGCCGGTGTCGGTGGTGTTCCGGGGCGGGGCGGCCGGGGCGGCGGCGACCTCGGCCCGTGCGGGGTAGGGCCGGGACGGGGGTATGCCGGCGCGGCCCTCCGGGGCCTTCTCTCCCAGGACGTGCAGGGACCGGAGGAGCGCGCGCACGGCTGCCGGGCGGTCCGCCCTGTGCCACGTGCCCTTCATCGAGTCCATGTCCGTGGTCGTGTGGACCCACACCGGGCCCCTGCCCCGGGGGTAGACCCGGTCCACGCGCCACGGGTGCACGTCGTGCACCATCCAGGTGACGGTGATCTGGCGGCCCCCGGCCCCGGCGAGGCCGTCGGGGTGCTCCCGGGTGCCCGTCCCGCCGTCGCCCAGGAGCGTCGCCAGGCGGTCGTACTCCTTCTCGGCGTAGTACAGCGAAGCTGTCTCCAGGCTCTCCGGGGAGGTCAGGAGGACGCTGGTCGAGCCGCCCGCCGACGCCGGGGGCGCGCTCAGGAACAGCGCCGGCACCAGCAAGGCCCCCGTCGTCAGTGCCCTGAGCTTCCCGTGCGTCCTCGACGCCTTTCCAGGCGCCCTCGTCTTCCTTGTGCCTGCCGTGTTCCGCGTGCCTGCCGTGTTCCGTCGGATCCGCATGTCCGGCCCCCTCGATGGCTCGCCGCTGTCGGACGTCACTTCTGGTACACCGGCCGAGCCCCGCGGGTTCCCGGTCCTTCTCGCTCAGTTCGGCGGTTCGCATGCTGCTCGCTCGGACGGATGCCTCCCGCTCAGTGCGGACGGGGGGCTGCCGACAGGGCCAGGTCCACCGCCCGGCGCTGCGACACGACCCCCTCAAGCCGCAGCGTCAGCTTCCCGCCCTGGGTCCACAGCAGGGTGGGGCCCGCCGTGCGCACCGTGCGGGCCCAGTGCTCCCCCGCGGCGTCCCGCAGCCAGAACTCCAGGCGGTGCGGGCGCGGGAACCACAGCGCGGTGCCGGCGCCGCCCAGGTCGACCCACTGCGGTTCGCCCTTGATCAGCTTGGTGAAGCCGGGGTCCAAGGGGGACGGGAACTCATCCAGGCGGACCGTACGGCCCTCGTCCACGGCCCAGCAGAGCGTGACCGAGGAGCGGCCGGCCGGGGCCCGGGCGACGGCCACCGCGTCGGGCGCGCCGAGGCCGCGCGGCACCACCGGCTCGAACCCGGCCTCGCGCGCGGCGCGCTCCAGCGACACGGACCGGCCCCCGCAGCCGGGCGGGCCGCCGGACCCAGGCCGCGGCGACGGGTCGTACCGCACCTCGACGCCGCCGAAGTCGAACCACTCCACGACCGCGGCCCGCACCGAAGGCGTCACCGCCACCACCGTGAGCAGGCCGCACACCGCCGCGGCGAGGGCCCGCCGACGGACCCGCACCCCCCGCCGCAGCCGCCGCAGGGCCTCGCGGAACCGGTCCCGGGGACCGGGGCGCCGCACCAGCGCGCCCTCGGCGACGATCTGCGCCAGGACCCGCTCGACCATGGTCTCGCCGCTGTCCGGCCGGTCGAGCGCCCGGCCCAGCGCCCGCAGCTCGTCCGGCAGCCCGGCCCCCGGCCCGCCGGGCGCCCGCCTCTCGTCCGGCAGCCCCGCCCCCGACACGCCCGACTCGTGCTGCTCGTGCGAAGGAGCCGAGTCGTCCCTCTCAGCCACGCTCCCCACCTCCTTCAGCCCCCGGACGGACGGCCCGCTCCGGACGGGCAGCGGCCCCCGGGGAGGCGCCCCGCTCCTCCGTGACCTCCGGCAGCAGCCGCTCCAGCTTGCGCAGGGCCCTGTTGAGCCGGGACTTGACGGTGCCACGGGGCCAGCCGAGGGCCTGAGCCGTCTCCGCCTCGTCCATGTCCAGGAGGTACCGGTACGTCACGACCAGGCGGTGGTGCTCGCCGAGGCGGTCGAGGGCGGACAGGAGCGCGGCTCGGCGCTCGTGCTCCAGGGCCGCGACCGCCGGGTCCGCCGACTCCGGTATCAGCGGCACCGGCTCGGTGAGTGCCGCCTCGCGGCTCACCACGGAGCGGCGCCGCGCCGCGGAACGCGCTGTGTTCCTGGTCTCATTGGCCACGATCGCGAGCAGCCAGGGCCGGAACGCCTCGCCGTCCCGGAACCGCCCGAGGGCGCGGTACGCCTTGAAGAAGGCCAGCTGCACCACGTCCTCTGCCTCGGCGCCCGCACCGAGCGCGGCGGCGGCCCTGAGCGCCGTGCCGGTGAAGGCGCGCACCAACTCGGCGTACGCCTCCGCGTCTCCGGCGCGCACACGCGCGATGACCGCCGCCTCGTCGACGCCGATGCCGCCCCCCTCCAGCGCCCGCCCCGCGCCGCGCCCCGGAGCGCCCTCCAGAACCTTCCCCCGTGCACTCACACCTTTGGTACACCGGCCGCGGCGGATCGGTTCCCTCTCGTGGCGCTCCGGTTCGCGACCCGTCGCGGTCCCGTTCCCGACCAACCGGCGGCACCTGAGAGAATGCTCGGCATGGCCTCTGATCGTCCCCACGCGACCGCCGGCGCCCGCCCCCGGGTGCTCTCCGGGATCCAGCCCACCGCGGGCTCGTTCCACCTCGGCAACTACCTGGGCGCCGTCCGCCAGTGGGTGGCGCTCCAGGACACCCACGACGCCTTCTACATGGTCGTCGACCTGCACGCGATCACCGTGCCGCAGGACCCGGCCGAGCTGCGCGCCAACACCCGGCTCGCCGCCGCCCAGCTCCTGGCCGCCGGCCTCGACCCGGAGCGGTGCACCCTCTTCGTGCAGAGCCACGTGCCCGAGCACGCCCAGCTCGCCTGGGTCATGAACTGCCTGACGGGCTTCGGCGAGGCCTCCCGCATGACGCAGTTCAAGGACAAGTCGGCCAAGCAGGGCGCGGACCGGGCCTCCGTCGGCCTGTTCACGTACCCGATCCTCCAGGTCGCGGACATCCTGCTCTACCAGGCCAACGAGGTCCCGGTCGGCGAGGACCAGCGCCAGCACATCGAGCTCACGCGCGACCTCGCCGAGCGGTTCAACGGCCGCTTCGGCCAGACCTTCACGGTCCCGGCGCCGCACATCCTCAAGGAGGTCGCGAAGATCTACGACCTCCAGGACCCGGCCGTCAAGATGAGCAAGTCGGCGTCCACGCCCAAGGGCCTGATCAACCTGCTCGACGAGCCGAAGGCCACCGCGAAGAAGGTCAAGAGCGCCGTCACCGACACCGACACGGTGATCCGCTACGACACCGTGCACAAGCCAGGCGTCAGCAACCTCCTCACGATCTACTCCACGCTCACCGGCACCGGTATCCCGGAACTGGAGCAGAAGTACGCCGGCAAGGGCTACGGTGCGCTCAAGACCGACCTCGCCGAGGCCATGGTCGAGTTCGTGACGCCGTTCAAGGAGCGCACCCAGGCGTACCTGGACGACCCCGAGACGCTCGACTCGATCCTGGCCAAGGGCGCGGAGAAGGCACGCGCCGTCGCGGCGGAGACCCTCGCCCAGGCGTACGAGAAGGTGGGTTTCCTGCCCGCCAAGCACTGAGCGCCGAGCACTGAGCTCCACCCGGGCCACAGGCCGAGCAGCACAGCCGCCGCACCCCGGCGCGGCGGCACCCCCCTGCCCAGCACACGACGACAGGAGTACGACGTGGGGACCGTAACGATCGGTGTGTCGATCGCGGTCCCGGAGCCACACGGCAGCCTGCTCCAGGAGCTGCGTGCGGGCTTCGGTGACCCCGCCGCGCACGGCATCCCCACGCACGTCACCCTGCTGCCGCCGACCGAGGTCGAGGCGGGCGCGCTGCCCGCCGTCGAGGCGCACCTCGTGTCGGTGGCCGCCGCGGGCCGGCCCTTCCCGATGCGGCTCTGCGGCACCGGCACGTTCCGGCCGCTGTCACCCGTCGTCTTCGTCCAGGTCGTCGAGGGCGGCGCCGCCTGCTCCTGGCTCCAGGAGCGGGTCCGCGCCGCGTCCGGCCCGCTCGCGCGCGAACTGCAGTTCCCGTACCACCCGCACGTCACCGTCGCGCACGGCATCGCCGAGGAGGCCATGGACCGGGCGTACGAGGAGCTCGCCGACTACGAGGCCGAGTGGCCCTGCACCGGCTTCGCGCTGTACGAGCAGGGGGCCGACGGGGTGTGGCGCAAGCTGCGCGAGTTCCCGTTCGGCGGGACCACGGTGCCGCCGCAGGGCTCGGCCCGGCGCACGCTGCCCGCCCGCTGACGCCCCCGCGCCCCCCGCCCGCGAGGGCGCCTCACAGCGGCAGGCGGCGGAACACCGGGCGCGGCACGTGCCGCAGCGCCGACATCACCAGGCGCAGCCGGCCCGGCACCCACACCGTCTCCGTGCGGCGGCGCAGGCCCGTCTCGATCGCCTCGGCCACCGCCTCGGGCGTCGTCGCCAGCGGGGCCTCTTCCAGGCCCGCCGTCATCTTCGACCGTACGAAGCCGGGGCGTACGACCATCACGTGCACGCCGGTGCCGTGCAGCGCGTCGCCCAGGCCCTGGGTGAAGGCGTCCAGGCCCGCCTTGCTGGAGCCGTAGATGAAGTTCGAGCGGCGGGCGCGTTCGGCCGCGACGGAGGACAGCACGACGAGGGAGCCGTGGCCCTGCGTCTGCAGGGCGCGGGCGCAGATCAGGCCCGCGGACACCGCGCCCGTGTAGTTGGTCTGGGCGACGCGGGCCGCGGCGAGCGGGTCGGCCTCGTCGCGGGCCTGGTCGCCGAGCGTGCCGAAGGCCAGCAGGACCATGTCGATGTCCCCCTCGGCGAAGACCTTGCCGAGGGCGGTCTCGTGGGCCTCGGGGTCCAGGGCGTCGAAGGCGACGGTCCGGGTGTCGGCGCCCTGCTGGCGGAGGGACTCCGCGGACTTCTCCAGGGCGGGGGAGGGGCGGCCCGCCAGCCAGACGGTCCGGGTGCGGCGGGCCACCAGGCGGTGGGCCGTGGCCTGGGCGATGTCCGAGGTGCCGCCGAGGACCAGCAGGGACTGGGGGGTGCCGAAGGCGTCTTTCATGGGGGCTCTCCGTGGGCGTGGGTGTGCGTTTTCGGCGCTGCGCGCCTCGTCCTCGAACGCCGGACGGGCTGGTTCACAGGCCCAGGCGGCGGGACAGGTCCGAGCGGAACAGGCCGCCGGGGTCGAGTTCGGCGCGCAGGGCGCGGAAGTCGGGCAGGCGGGGGTACATCGCGGACAGCAGGTCGGGGCGGAGGCGGGAGTCCTTGGCCAGGTAGACGCGGCCGCCGGCGGCGGCGACCTCCTCGTCGAGGGAGTCCAGGAGCGCGGCGAGGCCGGGGAGGCGCGCCGGGATGTCCAGGGCCAGGGTCCAGCCCGGCAGGGGGAAGGAGAGCCAGCCCGGGTCGGCCTCGCCGAAGCGCTTGAGGACGGCGAGGAAGGACGGGCAGCGGTGCCCGGCGATGCGCCGCACGACGCTCCGCAGGGTCTCCTCCTGCCCGTGGCCGACGACGAACTGGTACTGGAGGAAGCCGCCGCGGCCGTAGACGCGGTTCCAGTGCGGGACGCCGTCCAGCGGGTGGAAGAACGACGTGAGGCGTTGCAGCTCGCCCCGGCGCAGCCGCGGCGCCCTGCGGTACCAGAGCTCGTTGAACAAGCCCACCGTCGTGCGGCTGAGCAGCCCCTCCGGGACGAACGCGGGCGCGGCGGGCACCTGGCGCGGGCGGAAGGCCAGCGGGTCCCTGCGGGCGCGCGCGGGCAGGCCGGACAGCGCCTCCAGGGGGGCGTGGTCGCCGCGGGTGAGGACGGCCCGGCCCGTCGCCGTGCCGCGCGCGAGCAGGTCGATCCAGGCCACGGAGTACCGGTAGCGGTGGTCGGTCGCGGTGAGGCGGGCCATCAGGTCGTCGAGGTCCGTGGCGCGTTCGGTGTCCACGGACATGAAGGACGTGGCCACCGGCAGACAGCGGATCGTCGCCTTCAGGATGACGCCGGTCAGGCCCATCCCGCCGGCCGTCGCGTCGAAGAGCCTGCTGCCCGGCCGCACCGTCCGGACCGAGCCGTCGGCCGTGAGCAGGTCCAGGGAGCGCACGTGGCGTGAGAACGAGCCCGACACGTGGTGGTTCTTGCCGTGGATGTCGGCGCCGATCGCCCCGCCGACCGTGACGTGGCGGGTGCCGGGCGTCACCGGCACGAACCAGCCGAGCGGCAGCAGGACCTGCATGAGCCGGTGCAGGGAGACGCCCGCGTCGCACACCACCGTGCCGGTGTCCGCGTCGATGGTGTGCACCCGGTCCAGGCCCGTCATGTCGAGCACGGCGCCCCCCGCGTTCTGCGCGGCGTCCCCGTACGCGCGGCCGAGCCCGCGTGCGATGCCGCCGCGCTCCGCGCAGGCGCCGAGCGCCGCCACGGCCTCCTCGCGGGAGCGCGGGCGCACCACCAGGGCGGTGGTGGGCGCGGTACGGCCCCAGCCGGAGACGGACGCGTAGTCGGAGACGGACGCGTAGTCGGAGGCGGGGTCGGCCGCGTACACCGCAGGCCCGGGGGCGGCCTCGGCGCGGTCGGCCCGCTCGGCGGGCGCGGGGGACGCGGCGGAGGCGGCGGGGACGCCGGGGGCGGCAGGCGCGGGGGAGGCGGCGGGCACGCCGGATGCAGCGGACGAGGCAGGCACGGCAGACATGGCGTGACCGTATCGCCCGACTCTGTCCCGCTTGCTCCTTATGAGGGAGAGTTCCACCTGGATCGCCCTCCCTCTCACCGGAATGGGCGATGAAAAGAGTGTCACCCCACAATCATCCGATCCGATCGGTGTTGCCTGGCGGTATGCACGACATGGACCACCGGCTGCTCGTGTCCCTGCGCGGATGCGGCGGCGACCCGCGCGTCGCCGCCGCCGCCCGCGCCCTGTCCCACAGCGGGGAGCACGGCGCGCTCTGGCTCGCCGCGGGCCTCGCCGGCGCCGCGCTCGACCGCGAACGGCGCACCGCCTGGCTCCGCGGCACCGCGCTCACCGCCGCCGCGCACCTGGTCAGCATGGGGGTGAAGCGGCTGGTCCGGCGGCCACGGCCGGGGCACGTCGCGCCCCTGGTGCGGACCGCGGGGCGCCACTCCTTCCCCAGCTCGCACGCCACGTCGGCCGCCGCGGCCGCCGTCGCCTACGGGGCGCTGCGCCCCGCCGGGGCCCGGCTCCTGCCGCCGCTGGCCGCCGCCATGTGCCTCTCCCGCCTCGTCGTCGGCGTGCACTACCCGTCGGACGTGGCGGCCGGCGCGGCCCTCGGCGCGGTCACCGCGTACGCGGGCGGCCCCTGGATGCGCCGGGCGCCGGCCCCCCGCCCGATCGGAGTCCGTCACCATGGCTGAACGCGCCACCGCCCTGCTCGCCCCGCCCCGCCGCCCCGGCGGCCCCGGGCCCGGCCCCGCCGGGCTGCCGCTGGGCCTCCTGAAGACCGCCAGGCCCCGCCAGTGGATCAAGAACGTCCTGGTCATCGCCGCCCCCGCGGCCGCGGGCGAGCTGTTCTCACCCGGCGCCCTGCGCCAACTCGGCCTGGTCTTCCTGCTGTTCACGGCCGCCGCCTCCGCCGTCTACCTGATCAACGACGCCCGCGACGCCGACGCCGACCGCGCCCACCCCACCAAGTGCCGCCGGCCCGTCGCGGCCGGGACCGTCCCCGTCCCCGTCGCCTACGCCACCGGCGCGCTGCTGGCCCTCGCCGCGCCGGCGGCCGCCGCGCTGCTGTGCACCCCGCTCACGGCGGGGCTGCTCACCGCGTACGTCGTGCTGCAGCTCGCGTACTGCGTCAGCCTCAAGCACGTGCTCGTCGTCGACCTGGCCGTCGTCACCACCGGGTTCCTGATGCGGGCGATGATCGGCGGGGTCGCCCTTGACATCCCGCTGTCGCGCTGGTTCCTCATCACGACCGGGTTCGGCGCGCTGTTCATGGTGTCCGCCAAGCGCTACTCCGAGGCCGTGCAGATGGCCGGGCGCGCGGGCGAGACCCGGGCGCTGCTCACCGAGTACACCACCGGCTACCTGCGGTTCGTCTGGCAGCTCGCGGCGGGCGTGGCCGTCCTCGCGTACTGCCTGTGGGCCCTGGAGAGCGGCGGCACCGGGCTGCTGCCCTGGCGGCAGCTCTCCATGGTCGCCTTCATCCTGGCCGTCCTGCGCTACGCCGTGTTCGCCGACCGCGGCACGGCCGGGGAGCCCGAGGACGTCGTGCTGCGGGACCGGGCGCTCGCGCTCATCGGCCTCGGCTGGCTCGCGCTGTACGGGCTCGCCGTCGCGGACTGGTGAGCCGGGTGCGCCCCGGGGCCCGTGAGCTGCTCGGCTTCGCCGTGGTGGGGGTCTGCGCCTACGCCGCCGACCTCGGCCTGTTCCTCTGGCTGCGCGGGCCCGGCGGCCTCGGCCCGATGACCGCGAAGACCCTGTCGTTCGCGGCCGGGTGCACGGTCGCGTACGCGGGCAACGCCCTCGGCACCTACCGGCGCACGGCCGGCGGCCACGCCTCCCGGCTGCGCCAGTACGCCGTCTTCTGCGCGGTGAACGTGGCGGGCGCCCTCGTCCAGCTCGCCTGCCTCGCCGTGTCGCACTACGGCCTCGGGCTCACCTCGCGGCGCGCGGACACCGTGTCCGGCGCGATCGTCGGCATGGCACTCGCCACTGTCCTGCGGTTTTGGGGTACTCGGACCTTGGTATTCCGCTCAGGGACCACGCGGGCGGCGCAGGACGCGCCGGCCGCACGGACAGCACCAGGAACGGGGCAGGCGACATGGACTGGCTGAAGAAGCTCCCCGGCATCGGGCCCTACGTCGAGCGGCTCATGCGGACCCACGCGTGGCGCTCCTACGAACGGCTCGACGAGGTCCACTGGACCCGCCTCGCCGCCGCCATGACCTTCATCAGCTTCGTCGCGCTCTTCCCGCTCATCACGGTCGCCGCCGCGGTCGGCGCGGCCACGCTCTCGCCCAAACGCCAGCGCGAGGTCGAGGACAAGATCGCCGAGCAGGTGCCCGGCATCTCCGACCAGCTCGACCTGGAGTCCCTGGTCGCCAACGCGGGCACCGTCGGCCTCGTCGCGGGCGCCCTGCTCGTCTTCACCGGCGTGGGCTGGGTCGGCTCGATGCGGGAGTGCCTGCGCGTGGTGTGGCTGCGCGACGAGACCGACGAGAACCCGTTCCTGCGCAAGCTCAAGGACCTCGGCGTCCTCGCCGGGCTCGGCGGCGCCGGGCTCCTGTCGCTGCTCGCCTCCGCGGTCGCCTCCACCGCCGTCGGCTGGAGCGCCGAGCGGCTCGGCGTCGACCAGGACGGCCCCGGCGGCGTCCTCCTCCAGGCCGCCGCGTTCGCCATCGCCGTCCTCGCCGACTTCCTGCTCCTGCTGTACGTCCTCACGCTGCTGCCCGGGGTGCACCCGCCCCGGCGCGCGCTGATCGTCGCCGCCCTGATCGGCGCGGCCGGGTTCGAGCTCCTGAAGATCCTGCTCGGCGGCTATGTGAAGGGCGTCGCCGCGAAGAGCATGTACGGCGCCTTCGGCGTGCCCGTCGCGCTGCTCCTGTGGATCAACTTCACGGCGAAGCTGCTGCTCTTCTGCGCCGCCTGGACGGCGACCCGCAGCAAGCAGGAGGCCGCGGCCGAGGAACGTACCGGCGACGAGGACGTCAGCCCCGGCGGCGGCGCACCAGATCCGGCAGCGGCCAGCGGCGGTTGAGCAGGAACAGGCCGCCCGCGACCAGGGCGAGCACGCCCGCCGTGATGCCCAGCGCCACGCCCATGCCGCTGGACTGCTCGCCGGAGGCGTGCGCCACGTTCCGGGAGTCCGAGCCGCCCGGGGCGCCCTTGCCCGAGCCCGTGCTCGCGCCCCTCGGCGGGACCAGCTCGCCGACCGGCTCGACCTTGCCGTGCGCCGCGAAGCCCCAGTCGAGCAGGCGGGCCGTCTCCTTGTAGACGGCGTGCGGCTCGCCGGACGAGGGGTTCATGACGGTGACGAGCAGCACCTTGCCGTCGCGCTCGGCGACGCCCGTGAAGGTGTTGCCCGCGTTGGTCGTCGAGCCGTTCTTGACGCCCGCGATGCCCTTGTACGGCTCCACGCCCGGGGCACCCGTCAGCAGCCGGTTGGTGTTCTGGATGCCGAACGACTCGCGCTTGGTCCTGCCCTTGTCCTTGCCCTTCTTGACCTTCTCGGTCTTGCCGGGGAACTGCGCGGTCGCCGTCGCGCAGTACTCCCGGAAGTCCTTCTTCTGCAGCCCGGAGCGGGCGAACAGCGTCAGGTCGTACGCCGACGACACCTGCCCCTTCTCGTCGTAGCCGTCCGGCGTGACCACCCGCGTGTCGAGGGCCTGGAGCTCCTCGGCGTGCTTCTGCATGTCCTTCACAGTCTGCCGGACGCCGCCGTTCATCGCCGACAGGACGTGCACCGCGTCGTTGCCGGAGCGCAGGAAGACCCCCAGCCACAGGTCGTGGACCGAGTACGTCTCGTTCTCCTTGATGCCGACGAGGCTGCTGCCCGCGCCGATGCCCTCCATGTCGGTCAGCGCGACCTTGTGCTTCTGCGTCTTCGGGAACTTCGGCAGCACCGTGTCCGCGAACAGCATCTTCAGGGTGCTGGCCGGGGCCAGGCGCCAGTGCGCGTTGTGCGCGGCGAGCACCTCGCCGGACTCGGCGTCCGAGACCAGCCAGGAGCGGGCCGACAGGTCCTTGGGCAGCACCGGCGCGCCCTTGCCCAGGTCCACCTGCGTGCCCGGCTTGCCCAGGCGGGCACCGCCGACGGTGGACATGTGGGCGGGCGGCTTCGGCTGGTCGTCCTTCTTGCCGCCCGGCCCGTCGTCGGCGAGGGCGGGCGCGGTCGCCGACAGGGACAGCAGGGTCGCGCAGGTGAGGAGCAGTGCGGTCTTCTTCACGGCAGGCACGGACGAGAACGTACCGGGAACGGTCGCGCCCGCCGCCGCCGAGGTGGGGCGTCCGCCACCCCGAAGGCGGCGCGTGAGGGCGGCTGGCGATACTGAGCGTATGAAGCTCAGCCGCTCCGCCTCCTGGTTCCTGCTCGCCTTCGGCGTGTGGAGCTGGTTCATCTGGATCACTTTCGTCAAGAACCTCTGGAAGGACGGCAGCGGGCTCGCCTTCGACGACGCGGGCGATCCGACGGGGTACTTCTGGGTGCACCTGACGCTCGCCGTTGTCTCCTTTGTCTTGGGGACGGTGGTCGGGACCATCGGGTTGCGTGGAGTGCGCGCACTGCGCCGAAGCTCATAGCCGTGGCCACGCTGCGGATCGTCCTCACCCTGCTCGGCGTGGCCGCCGTCCTCGGCGGGCTGCTCTGGTACGTGTGGCGGCGCGTGGTGCGCGACACGACGGTCAAGGGCTCCCGGGGCAGGCGCCTGGGCACGGCCGCGTACGCCGCGGGCCCCCTGCTGATGTTCGCCGCCCTCGCGGCGGAGCGGGCCGGGGCCCCCTTCCTGCTCCAGCGGATCCTCGCGTGGCCGGGCTTCCTGTGGATGGCGTTCGCCCTGTACCTGCTCCTGGCACTGCTGGTGGGGGAGCTCGTACGGCCACTCCTCCGACGATGGGCGGTCAGGGAATCAGCCCGTCCGGCGCCTGAGGACGAGGCGCGAAGCGCCGACGAAGCGGGGAGAGGGGCGCAGCCCCATGGGGAGCCAGAGGCGCGGCCCCGTGAGGACGGCGCGCCGCGGCCCCGCCAGGAGGGGGACACCGGGGCCCTGCCCCGGCGCCTCTTCGTGGCCAGGACGGTAGCCGCGGGCGCGGCCACCGTCGCGGCGGCCACGGTCGGCTACGGCACCTACGGCGTACTCCGCGGCCCCCGCGTCAAGCGGATCACCGTGCCGCTGGCCAAGCTGCCGCGCGCGGCGCACGGCTTCCGGATCGCCGTGGTCAGCGACATCCACCTGGGCCCGGTGCTCGGCGAGTCCTTCGCCCGGCGCGTCGTGGACACTGTCAACTCCACCCAGCCCGACCTGATCGCGATCGTCGGCGACCTGGTGGACGGCGACGTCGAGGACCTCGCGGGCGCCGCCCGCCCGCTCGCGGACCTGCGCGCCCGCCACGGCGCCTACTTCGTCACGGGCAACCACGAGTACTTCTCCGGCGCCGAGCAGTGGGTCGAGCACGTCCGCTCGCTGGGCCTGCGCCCGCTGGAGAACGCCCGCACCGAGCTGCCGTACTTCGACCTCGCGGGCGTCAACGACGTCCAGGGGGAGGAGGACGGCCAGGGCCCCGACTTCGCCAAGGCGCTCGGCGACCGGGACCGCCGCCGCGCCTCCGTGCTCCTCGCCCACCAGCCCGTGGTCGTCCACGACGCCGTCGAGCACGGCGTCGACCTCCAGCTCTCCGGCCACACCCACGGCGGCCAGCTCTGGCCCAACAACTTCCTCGCCGACCTCGCCAACCCCACCCTCGCCGGCCTGGAGCGCTACGGCGACACCCAGCTCTACGTGACGCGCGGCGCCGGGGCCTGGGGCCCGCCCGTGCGGGTCGGGGCGCCCTCGGACGTCACAGTGGTGGAGCTGGCCTCGCCGCGGGCATGAGCAGGGCGGCCGGCGCCGCGGCACCGGCCGGTTCCCCCGGCGAGGTGGCCTGGCCCAGGGTCACCACGACCGTCAGGCCCGCGCCCGGGGCGGTGCGGACCGCGACCTCGCCGCCGTGCGCCGCCACCACGCCCTGCACGATGGCCATGCCGAGTCCGCTGCCCGACCCCGGGCCCGTGCGGAAGAACCGGTCGAAGACGCGCGCCGCGTCCTTGGCGTCGAGCCCCGGCCCGTCGTCCGCCACGGTCAGGCACACCACGCCGTCCCGCCGGTCGAGGGCGAGCCGCACCGGCGTACCGGGCGGGGTGTGCGCCCGTACGTTGGCCAGCAGGTTGGCGAGCACCTTGCGCAGCCCCTGCTCGTCGGCCTGGACGAGGATCGCACCGTCCGCGCGCACCGTGAGCGGACGCTCCGGTTCCTGCGCGCGCAGGTCGTCCGCCGCGTCCCGCACCAGCCGGCTCAGGTCGACGCTGCGGAACCGCAGCTCCGGCTCCTGGTCCAGGCGGGCCAGCGTGAGCAACTCCGCGACCAGGTGGTTCATGCGGTCGGTCTCGGCGTTGACGCGGCACCAGGCGCGCTCGCGGTCCTCCGGCGTGGTCAGCATGCCGTTGTCGTAGAGCTGGAGGTAGCCGCGGATCGCGGACAGCGGGGTGCGCAGCTCGTGCGAGGCGTCCGCGACGAACTGCCGGAGCTGGGCCTCGCTGCGCTCGCGCGTCACGAAGGCCGCCTCCACCTGCTTGAGCATGGAGTTGAGCGCGATCCGCAACTGCTCGGTCTCCATCACGGCGGCGCGGCTCGACGGCACACGCCGCTTCAGGTCGCCCTCGGCGATCGCGGACGCCGTCTCGACCATGTCCTCGAGGGGGCGCAGCCGCTGCCGCGCGGAGACCGTCGTCGCCACGGCGAGCAGCACGAGGAGCAGGAAGCCGAGGGCCAGGTCGAGCCGCAGGGCCTGGCCCACGCTCGCGTGCACGTCCTCCGTGGAGGTGGCGATCACGACCGATCCGTCGCTGAGCCGCGCGCCGATCGCGCGGTACGAGTCGCCGCCCAGGTTCACGTCCGTCGGCGCCGCCCGCTGCGCGAATTGCTCGGCGTCCCCGATGGCGGCGAGGAGCTGGCGCCGTCGCGGCGACGAGCCGATGTAGGCGACGTCGGCGGGTTTGCCGGAGTCGTCCACGGCGACGAGGACCTCCTCGGTGGGCGGCAGGTCGTCCCCCACCTCCGCGCCCGGGGGCGGATCGCCGAGCTTGTCCCGCACCCCGCTGAGCGTCGTGAACTTGTCGAGGGTGATCGGCATGCTGTGCAGCGTCGAGCGCGAGGCCTCGAGCTCGTCGTCGACGTTGTCGAGCAGGTAGTGCTTCATGCCCATGAGGCTCACGGCGGTCGCGGCGGCGATGCCGAGGGCCAGCAGGACCACGTTCACGAGCGTGAGCTTGGTGCGCAGCGAGTTCCCGAAGACGCGGCGCGGGTTCCCGGCCAGGCGCCGCGGCCCCCCGAGAAGACGCCGGAGCCGCCCCGGGCCGCCGGAGGGACGGCGCGGTCCCGTGGAGGGACGGCGCAGCTCCGCGGAGCGGCGGCGCGGGGCCGAGGGTGCGGGGCCCGTCATGCCAGGCCGTACCCGACGCCGCGGCGCGTCGTGATCAGCGGCGGGCCCACCTGGTCGAGCTTGCGCCGCAGATAGCTGATGTACGTCTCCACGACCGTCGACTCCGCCGCGTGCTCGATGTTCCACACGTGGCGCAGGAGCTGCTCCTTGGGCACCACCCGGCCGGCGTTGCGGACGAGGAAGCGCAGCAGGGCGTACTCGGTGGGCGTGAGCTGCACCTCGTGGCCGTTCCTGCGCACCATGTACGTCGTCTCGTCCAGCTCCAGGTCGCCGTGGCGCAGCGGCGGCCGCTGCGGCAGCACGTCGCCGGGCCGGGTGCGGCGCAGCACCGCGCCGATCCGGGCGACGACCTCGTCGATGTGGAACGGCTTGGTGATGTAGTCGTCGCCGAAGCCGAGCGCGCCGACGATCTCGGCCGGCGCGTCCCGGGCGGTGAGGAACACCAGCGCGACGCCCGGCATCCGCGTCCGCAACTCCCGCCCCAGCGCCCGCCCGTCGCCGTCCGGCAGCATCACGTCGAGCAGCGCGCAGTCCGGCCGGGTGCGCTCGGCCAGCGCGAGCGCCTCGCGCACGGTGCCCGCCGTCATCACGTCGAAGTGGTGGAAGCGCAGGGTGATGGCGAGGACGTCGGCGATGCTCGGCTCGTCCTCGACCACGAGCACCGTGGCACGGCGCTCCGCGGGAGCGGCCTCTGCGACAGGTGTTCCGGGGTGTCCCTCGGAGTGGCTCATGTCCCCAGTATCGGGGCGCCCGCCGGGTGGTGAACGGGCCCGTGGTTTGGAGTTCCTTGTGAATCACGGCCATTGAGGCGCGTTTCGTACGCCCGCCGCCGATGCTGAGGCGTGTGGGCGGGGCCGCACCCCGCCCGGGGCCACAGCAGGCCGGGAGGAACCACGCACGGCACGAGGCGCCGGGCCACCGGGGCCCGGACGGACGGAAGGGGGGAACACCGTGGCGGCATGGGCGCGTTGGTGCTTCCGGCACCCCCTCGTGGTCCTCGTGCTGTGGGCGGGCGCCCTCTGCGGCCTGGGCGCCGTCGGCGGCACGGCGGGCGCCGACTACGCGCACGCCTTCTCCTCCCGCGGCTCCGACTCCGAGCGGGCGCGCGAGCTGATGGCGGAGGCGTTCCCCGAGCGCGGCGGCGACACCGACACCCTGGTGTGGAAGACCGCCACCGGGTCGGTCCGGGACGCCGCCGTGCGCGACCGGATCGAGCCCGCGCTCGCCGGCATCGCCGCGCTGGAGGGCGTCGGCGAGGTGGCGGGGCCGTACGCGCCGGGCCCGGACGCCGCCGCGCGGATCAGCCGGGACGGGCGCATCGCCTACGCGCGCGTCACCTTCGCGCGCCCGGCGGGCCAGTTGCCCGAGAGCCTCGTCCAGGACGTCGTCGACACCGCACTGCGCGCCGAAACCCCCGGCCTGCGCGTCGAGATGGGCGGACCGGCCGCCGCCCGTACGCAGGAGCCGCCCGCGGGCACCGTGGAGGCCGTCGGCGTCGCGGCCGCCGCGGTGGTGCTGTTCCTGGCCTTCGGCTCGCTGTTCGCGACGCTGCTGCCCCTGCTGACCGCCGTGTGCGCCGTCGGCACCGGGCTGCTCGCCACCATGCTGCTCAGCCACGTCACGGACGTGCCCGCGGTGGCGCCGCTGCTCGGCACGCTGCTCGGCCTCGGCGTCGGCGTCGACTACGCCCTGTTCATCGTCTTCCGCCACCGCGGGGGCCTGCTGCGCGGCCTCACCCCGGAGGCGTCGGCCGTGCAGGCGCTCAACACCGCGGGCAGGGCCGTGCTCTTCGCCGGCGGCACCGTGTGCGTCGCGCTCGCCGGGATGCTCGTGATGAACATGCGCTTCCTGGACGGCGTGGCGCTCACCGCGTCCCTCACCGTCGTCCTGAGCGTGCTCGCCGCCGTCACCCTGCTGCCCGCGCTGTTCGGGGTGCTCGGCACCCGGGTGCTCAGCCGCCGCCGGCGCCACCACCTCGCCGTCGCCGGACCGGACCCGCGGGAGCCCGCGGGCCTCGCCGCGCGCTGGTCGGCGTACGTGGAGAAGCGGCCGCGCGCCGTGGGGCTGCTCGCGCTGGCCGCGGCGGCCGTCCTGGCCGTGCCGCTGCTCTCGCTGCGCCTCGGCGCCGCCGACCAGGGCGACCACCGGGCGTCCGGCACCCGGCAGGCGTACGACCTGCTCGCCGAGGGCTTCGGCCCCGGCGCCAGCGGCCCCCTGAACGTGGTCGTGGAGCGGGCCGGGCCCGCCGGCACCGACGGCCTGGTGGAGCGCATCCGCGCCACCGACGGCGTGGCCCAGGTGGCCTCCGGGCCGCCGGCGGACAGCGGCACCTCCCTGATCCAGGTCGTGCCCGCCACCTCGCCGCGGTCCGCGGAGACGGGCGTCCTGGTCGACCGGCTGCGCGACGACGTGCTCCCGGACGCGGGCGCGGACGCCCACGTGGGCGGCGTGGCGGCCGTGTTCGAGGACGTCGCGGCGGCCACCGCCGAGCGCCTGCCGTACTTCGTCGGCGTCATCGTCGGGCTCGGCTTCCTGCTGCTCCTCGTCGCCTTCCGCTCCCTCGTCGTACCGCTGACGGCCGCCCTGACCAACCTGATCGCCGCGGCGGCGTCCCTCGGGCTCCTGGTGGCGGTGTTCCAGTGGGGCTGGGGCGCGGACGTCATCGGCGTCGCCGGGGAGGGCCCGGTCCCGGCGGTCCTGCCGGTGGTCGTGCTGGCCCTGCTCTTCGGCCTCGCGACGGACCACCAGGTGTTCCTGGTCAGCCGGATGCACGAGGAGTGGATGCGGACCGGGGACAACGCGCGCGCCGTGCGTGTCGGCCTCGCGGAGACCGGGCGGGTCGTCACCTGCGCCGCCCTCGTCGTGACCGGCGTGTTCGCCGCGTTCCTCCTCGGCGGCGACACGCGGGTCGCCGTGGCGGGTACGGTCCTCGCCGCGGCCGTCGTCCTCGACGCGCTCCTGCTGCGCGCCGCGCTCGTCCCCGCGGCCATGCACGTGCTCGGCCGCGCCAACTGGTGGCTGCCGCCCTGGCTCGACCGGCGCGTGCCGCACCTCGCCGTGGAGCCGAGGGAGACCCCGCCGCCCGCCCCCGAGGAGCTGGAGGCCCTGGTCGCGGCGGCCCTGGGCCCCGCGACACCGGTGCCGCCCCCGGCGGGGCCGTCGGGCCCCGCGGCCCCCGCGGCGACGGGCCCGTGCGGGTCGTACGGGTCCGCGCCCCCGGCCCCGTACGACGCCTTCGACGTGTGCGGCGCGCCGGGGGAGACCTGCCCCCCGGGCGTGCGCGGCCTCGGCCCGTACGTCGTCCACGGGTTCGTCGTCACGCCCTTCGGCGAGCCGATCCACAGCGTGACCCTCACCCTCGCCACCCAGGACGGCAGGCGGCTCGACCGCGTGTCGTCCCTGGTCGACGGGTCCTACATCCTCGCGGCCCTCGCCCCCGGCGTGTACGTGCTGGCGGCGACGGCCCCCGGCTACGCCTCGAAGGCCCGGCACATCATGCTCGGGAACGGCCCGCTCACGTACGACCTGGAGCTGGTCGAGGCGGTGGGGACCGGACCGCCCGGCGCGCCGGGCGGCTGAGGACGAGGCCGCGAGGCCGACAGACGGGGATCCGGAGGTGCCACCTCCGGGTCCCGGTAAGGGGGCGGCCCTGGTGATCCCCCGGCAGGGCCGCCCCGCAACCGCCGCAGCCCCCGGTGCAGTGCCATGCGCACGGCACCGGGGCGCTTGCCGAGCAGCCGGGCCGCGGCCGGGCCGTCGAGGCCCACGAGGACGCCCAGGAAGACGGCCCGCGCCTGGTCGGGCGGCAGGGAGGCGACCAGGGCGAGCGCGGCGTCGGTGGCCAGCGCCTCCAGGGCCTCGTCGGCGGTGTCCCGCTCGTCCGGCAGGTCCAGCGCCTCGCCCTCGACGAGGGTCAGGCGCGGCCTGCTCAGGTGGCGCCGCGCGTGGTCACGGGCGCGGTTGCGGGCCACGGCCGCGGCCCAGCGGCGGAAGTCGGCCCCGTCCCCGGTGAACTGCCCGAGGTCGCGGGCGATCTGGAGCCACGCCTCGGACGCCACGTCCTCCGACTCGTCCCCGGCGAGCCCCCGCACCATGCCGAGCAGCCCGGGCTGCACCCACCGGTACACCAGCGCGAACGCGGCCTCGTCCCCCCGCTGGGCCGCCTCCACCGCCCGGGACAGCGCCGCGTCCCCGATCTTCGCCCGCTCCGGGCCCCCGACGGCGTCCGGACGCTCTTGGCCCCCTGCCGGGCCCGGACGCTCTTGGCCCTCGGCCGGATCCGGACGCTCTTGGCCCCCTGCCGGTCCCGTACGCCCCTGGCCCCCTGCCGGTCCCGTACGCCCCTGGCCCTCGGCCGGATCCGGACGCTTTTGGCCCTCCGCCGGTCCCGTACGCTTTTGGCCCTCCGCCGGTCCCGTACGCTCTTGGCCCTCGGCCGGGTCGGTACGCTCTTGGCCCTCCGCCGGTCCCGGACGCTTTTGGCCCTCGGCCGGGTCCGTACGCCCTTGGCCCTCCGCCGGTCCCGGACGCTCTTGGCCCTCCGCCGGATCCGTACGCCCCTGGCCCCCCGTCGGTCCTGTACGCCCCTGGCCCCCTGTCCGTCCCGTTCGCCTTTGGCTCTCCGTCCGTCCCGTCCGTGCCTCGTCCCCGCCCGAGCCCACGTGCTCTTCTCGACCCCCGCCGGCACCGTTCACCGTGCCCGTGCCCCCGTGTGTGCTGCCGCGGCGCCCCGCGGGCGCGACGCGGTCACAGCGAACGTGCCGGTTCGGACCTCGCCGCGGGCCGCCCGCCCCGTCCGGCCCGCTCGGGGTGGCGCCCCGGCAGGGTCAGGTAGAAGGTCTGGAGGGACTCCTCGGCCCCGGCCTCGTAGCGGTTGACGACCTTCCCCAGCGGGCTCCACACCCGCCCGTCGGGCATCCGCACCCCCACGGCCTGCCCGAAGTACTGCCGCTGGGCGTCGTCGAGGTCGATCCAGACCGCGCCCGCGTGCCGGACCAGGACCTCGCCGACGTACGCCCCGAACCCGAACAGCGCGGCCGCGACCTCGTCCCGGCCGCGCCCGTCCCGGCGCATCCCGTCGAGCACGGAGTCCACGACGCGCAGGC
Organism: Streptomyces sp. CC224B; assembly: GCF_030010595.1. Classification (NCBI taxonomy): domain Bacteria; kingdom Bacillati; phylum Actinomycetota; class Actinomycetes; order Kitasatosporales; family Streptomycetaceae; genus Streptomyces; species Streptomyces sp. CC224B. Next base: position 92,134 of record NZ_JASCXL010000019.1, read on the forward strand.
TCCGCACGGAGAAGTCGAGCGGGAGCCTGTTGCGCTCCGTCACCCGCCCGACGAATCTTCGCGTGTAGCCCCGCATCTCCGCCGCGCGCGGCACCTTCTTCCCCTCACCGGCCACCGTTCCCCACCCCTTCGGCTCCGCTCCGTACGTGTACGAGAGCAACCAACTCCCTCTCCGGTTAACGAGCGCAACGAACACCACATCCGTCACACCCCGCGCCGGTGTGCCTTCTCACACCGTGAACTCGGGGCCCGTGCACAACCTTTGGCACCGGTTGCATGTCGTGCGCATTTGCGTTTGCCGCTTCCGGCGTTGGGCGGTATGTCCCCTTCCAGGGCGGTGGGGTGGGATGGAGCCCATGGGCCCCGGGGTCGGGGGCGGCCGGGTCAGACCCGGCCGAGTTCCGGGCGCTTGGTGTAGTCGGTGAAGCCGATGACGTTGCCCCACGGGTCGGCGATCTCCACCGTCCAGCCCGTCGCCCCGGCGAACGGCTCCGTGAGGACCGGGATCCCGGCGCCCGCCAGGGCCTCCGCCGTCGCCCGGGCGTCCGGGACCTCCAGCCAGAGGCGCGGCGCGGGCCACGGCGGCGGGCGGCGTCCGGCCCCCGCCTCCGTGCGCAGGAGCACGCCGGGCGTCTCGCCGCCCACGCGCAGGATGGCGAGCCCGGCCTCGTCGAGGCGGTACGCGACCGGGAAACCCGCCCGCTCGTAGAAGTCGATGGCTTCGTCGAGGTCCCCGACGGGCAGCAGCATGTTGTCGAAGCCGAGAAGCGTGGCACCAGAGGGTAGACGATTGTCTGACATAGCGTCAGAATACGGACATGAAGAGCATGCCGGAAGTCCATGACCTGTCCGCCCTCGCCGAGGAGCACCTGAACCAGGCCCGGGCCGACGCCCACGGCCGCAGCGCGCGGCTCGTCGTCCACGACGGGGCGCTGCGCCAGAGCGTCATCGCCCTGGTGTCCGGGACGGCGCTCGACGAGCACAACACACCGCCCGCGGCCAGCCTGTGCGTCCTGCGCGGGGAGGTGCGGCTGACCACCGAGCAGGGGAACGAGTGGGTGCTCCGGGAGGGGCAGTTCGGCGCGGTCCCGAAGGAGCGGCACGGGCTCGTGGCCCTGGCGGACTCGGTGGTCCTGCTGACCGCGGTGACGGCGACGGCCTGAGCCCTCCCCGGAGGCGCCCCGGACCGGAACCTCGTCCCTCCCCGCCCCAGGGGGCCCACCGCGCCCCCTGGATCCACCTGCCTCAGGACCCTGTCTGCCTCCGGGCCCCGCCCGCCTCCGGGTCCCTCCCGCCTCCTGGCCTCCCGATTCTTGGACCCCTCCACCCGCCGGGCCCCCGCTTCACCGGTCCTCCGCACCCCGCCCCCCGGCCCCGGGCGGGCCGTCCTCCCCGGCCCCGGGCGGGCCGTCCTCCCCGGCCCCGGAGGGACCGCGCTCCCCGCCCCCGTCGGCGGCAGCCTCACGCGGCCACACGAAGCCCACCCACACCAGCCCCCACGCCGCCACCGCCACCCACAGCAGCACCCGCCCGAGGACCCGCAGCCACGCCACGTCCGTCACGAGCCCGGCGGAGAGCGCCGCCGCGGCCGTCAGCCCCAGCGCGAACACCGTGGCCCAGCGCCGGGCGTCGTACCGCGGGCGCGGCGCGGCCACCTCGCCGGCCAGCAGCAGTGCGTACCAGGCCAGGGCGAGCCCGAGCAGCACGTACGCCAGGATCCGCAGGGTGTCGTGGCCGCCGCCGGTCCACTGCGGCAGCGCCGTCAGCCGCGCGCCCGCGAGCGCCGAGACGGCGAGCGCGCCGCCCGCCACCCACTGGTCACCGGCGCCCGTCAGCACCTGCCGGACGTCGAAGCGCACCAGCGCCTCCCCGTACAGCACCAGGCCGAGCGCGAAGCAGGCGAGCGCCGCGTCACCGAGCCAGTCGCCCTCTCCCGCCCAGCACAGCGTGGCCGCCAGTACCGCGAGGGCCTGCGTCGCCACGCACGCCAGGAACACCTCGCCGGACATCCCGCGCCGCCGCCAGTGGCGGACCACCGGCACCAGCGCCACCGGCCACGCCACGGCCGCGAGGACCAGCAGCGCGATCGCCAGGCCCTGCCACCCGAGGACGGAGAACCGGGTGCCGACCACGGCCGTCGCCGCGACGGCCGTCAGCGCGGGGAGCGTGATCGCCGCCGTCGGCCAACGGGTCCGGTCGCGTACCAGCAGCTCGGTGAGGTCCGCCGCGAGCAGCAGCCAGAGCAGGGCCGCGCCCACGAGGAAGATCCGCGACAGGACCTCGTGGCCGGTCAGGTGCAGGCCCATCGAGATGACGCCGGTCGCCAGCGTGCAGGCCCCGGCGGCCGGAGTCACCTCGTCACGCCACCTGTGTCTCACACCCCCATGACACCCCGGGGACGCGTCCGTCACCACCTGGCCCGGGCCACCGTGCGGAAGGGCGGGGTGGCGACACCCTGCCTGTGCTCCCCGGACGCCGTCTTCCGGCGTCACTTTCGCGAACTCGACGACAGCCGCCACGCCGCCGCCCGGCGGGGAAGGCTGGGGCGGGAGCGGACGGACTCGTAGACCTCAGCCGTTCCTGGCCCTGCCTGCCTCCAGGATGGCCGCCACGTCCAGGGACACCTTCGCGCCGATGGAGTCGGGCAGGGTGACCGCCTGGCCGGGAGCGTAGACCTGGTGATTGGCGTAGCCGTCCGCCTCGGGGTCGGTCAGGACGTGCAGCCGCTGATGCTTGCGGTCGATGATGACGTACACGGGGATCTTGGCCTCGGCGTACGCGGAGACTTTGGTACGCAGGTCCGTCTGGTAGTTGCTGGAGGTGACCTCCAGGGCCAGGCGGAAGATCGCGGGGTCGTAGCACCCGTTCTCGATGTAGTGATCCCGATAGTCGGCGTCCACGACAGCCAGGTCCGGGATCGCGTAGTCCTCGGCACCGGTGGGCAACCAGAGGCCGAAGGCCTGGATAACCCGTGTGTCTGTGCCGTGGAGCCCCGCTGAGAGAAACGGCAGCATGAGGTCCGTCAGGACATCGCCGTGGGGACCGTCTGCGGACGGGGTCATGAGGAGCTGGCCTCCGATGATCTCGACGCGGTAGCCCGGGTTGCGGTCCCTGAGGCGGTTGGCCTCCGCGATCAGCGATCGGTCGTCGTGCGGCTGCTCGACGGATGCAGCGGACATCGCGGGCCTCCTGATGAGGGCTGGGGTCGAGAGCATCATCGTAGGACGGTCCGCACCCCCGTGTCCGGACCCGCATCGTTCGCCAGAACGGGTGAGGGCCCCGCCCCCGGTACGGAACCGGGGTGCGGGGCCCTCGCCCGGGCGGAGCCGGAGGGATCAGTAGCGGCGCGTGATCAGTGCCCGCTTGACCTCCTGGATCGCCTTCGTGACCTCGATGCCACGGGGGCAGGCGTCCGTGCAGTTGAACGTGGTGCGGCAGCGCCACACGCCGTCCTTGTCGTTGAGGATCTCCAGGCGCTGCTCGCCCGCCTCGTCACGGCTGTCGAAGATGAAGCGGTGCGCGTTCACGATCGCGGCCGGGCCGAAGTATTGGCCGTCGTTCCAGAACACCGGGCAGGACGACGTGCACGCGGCGCACAGGATGCACTTCGTGGTGTCGTCGAAGCGCTCGCGGTCCTCGGCGGACTGCAGGCGCTCCCGGGTCGGCTCGTTACCGGTCGTCACCAGGAAGGGCATGACGTCCCGGTAGGCCTGGAAGAACGGCTCCATGTCCACGACCAGGTCCTTCAGGACCGTCAGGCCCTTGATGGGCTCGACCGTGATGGGCTTGGCCGGGTTGATGTCCTTGATCAGGGTCTTGCAGGCCAGGCGGTTCTTGCCGTTGATGCGCATGGCGTCCGAGCCGCAGATGCCGTGCGCGCACGAGCGGCGGAACGTCAGCGAGCCGTCGAGCTCCCACTTGATCTTGTGGAGGCCGTCGAGGACGCGCTCCTTGGGGTCGATCTCGAACTGGAAGTCTTCCCAGACCGCGTCCGCCGAGACCTCGGGGTTGAAGCGGCGGATGCGGAACGTGACCGTGATGTACGGGGAGTCGGCGAAGCCCGCCTCGGGCTTGGCGTCTTCCTTCGCGAGGGTCGGGGTTGCCATCAGTACTTACGCTCCATCGGCTGGTAGCGGGTCTGGACGACCGGCTTGTAGTCGAGGCGGATCGAGTCCTTGCCGTCGTCGGCGACCTCGCGGTACGCCATGGTGTGGCGCATGAAGTTGACGTCGTCGCGGTTCGGGTAGTCCTCGCGGTAGTGACCGCCGCGGGACTCCTTGCGCGCCAGCGCCGAGACGGCCATGACCTCGGCGAGGTCGAGCAGGTTGCCCAGCTCGATGGCCTCCAGCAGGTCCGTGTTGAACCGCTTGCCCTTGTCCTGGACCGAGACGTTCTTGTAGCGCTCGCGCAGCTCGCCGATCTTCTCGACGGCCGTCTTGATGGTCTGCTCCGTACGGAAGACCATGACGTTCGCGTCCATCGTCTCCTGCAGCTCCTTGCGGAGCACGGACACGCGCTCGGTGCCCGTGGACGCGCGCAGCCGCTCCACCAGGTCCATCACGAACTGCGCCGGGTTCTCCGGCAGCTCCACGTAGTCGGCCTTCGCCGAGTACTCCGCGGCGGCGATGCCCGCGCGGCGCCCGAAGACGTTGATGTCGAGCAGCGAGTTGGTGCCCAGGCGGTTGGCGCCGTGCACCGACACGCAGGCGACCTCGCCGGCGGCGTACAGGCCCGGGACCACGGTCGTGTTGTCGGCGAGCACCTCGCCCTCGACGTTCGTCGGGATGCCGCCCATGGCGTAGTGCGCGGTCGGCTGGATCGGGATCGGGTCCGTGTACGGCTCGATGCCGAGGTACGTGCGCGCGAACTCGGTGATGTCCGGCAGCTTGGCGTCGAGCTGCTCCGGCGGCAGGTGGGTCAGGTCCAGGTAGACGTGGTCGCCCTCGGGACCGCAGCCGCGGCCCTCGCGGATCTCCGTGTAGATGGACCGGGACACGACGTCACGCGACGCCAGGTCCTTCATCACCGGCGCGTACTTCTCCATGAAGCGCTCGCCGTCCTTGTTGCGCAGGATGCCGCCCTCGCCGCGGGCGCCCTCCGTGAGCAGGATGCCCATGCGCCAGATGCCGGTCGGGTGGAACTGGAAGAACTCCATGTCCTCCAGCGGCAGGCCGCGCCGGTAGCAGGCGGCCTGGCCGTCACCGGTCAGGGTGTGCGCGTTCGACGTCACCTTGAAGAACTTGCCGGTGCCGCCGGAGGCGTAGATGACCGCCTTCGCCTGGAAGACGTGGATCTCGCCGGTGGCCAGCTCGTACGCGACCACGCCGGCGGACTTCTTGACGCCGTCGACCTCGGTGATGAGCTGGTCCAGGACGTAGAACTCGTTGAAGAACTCCACGCCCTCCTTGACGCAGTTCTGGTACAGCGTCTGGAGGATCATGTGGCCCGTGCGGTCCGCCGCGTAGCAGGACCGGCGCACCGGCGCCTCGCCGTGGTTGCGGGAGTGCCCGCCGAAGCGGCGCTGGTCGATGGTGCCGTCCGGGGTCCGGTTGAACGGCAGGCCCATCTTCTCCAGGTCGAGGACCGCGTCGATGGCCTCCTTCGCCAGGATCTCGGCGGCGTCCTGGTCGACCAGGTAGTCACCGCCCTTGATCGTGTCGAAGGTGTGCCACTCCCAGTTGTCCTCCTCCACGTTCGCCAGCGCGGCGGCCATGCCGCCCTGCGCGGCGCCCGTGTGGGAGCGGGTGGGGTACAGCTTGGTGAGCACGGCGGTGCGGCTGCGCTTCGTCGCCTCGATGGCGGCGCGCATGCCCGCGCCGCCCGCGCCGACGATGACGGTGTCGTACTTGTGAATCTTCACGGGGGTCGCCTCGGCTCTAGCGGATGTTCGGGTCGAAGGTGAAGATCACCAGCGTGCCCAGGAGGATGGTGAACACCGTGGCGGTGTACAGCAGGCCCTTGAGCCACAGACGCGTGTTCGGGCGCTCGGCGTAGTCGTTGATGACCGTCCGCAGGCCGTTCGCGCCGTGCAGCATCGCGAGCCACAGCATCAGCAGGTCCCAGACCTGCCAGAACGGGGACGCCCAGCGGCCCGCGACGAAGGCGAAGCCGATCTTCGAGACACCGCCGTCCAGCACGAGCTGGATGAGCAGGTGGGTGATGACCAGGACGACGAGGACGACGCCGGACAGGCGCATGAACAGCCACGCGGCCATCTCGAAGTTGCCGCGGGTGGAGCGCGGCGTCTTCGCGGTCCGCTTGCGCGGGGCCTCGATGACGGGGGCCGGGTTGTCGGCGTCGTAGAGGGAGGCGCCCTCGACGGGGCCCACTCCGGACTTCTCAAGCGTGGTGTCGGACATGTCTGGCCTCAGCTCCCGAAGAGTTCACGGACGGCGTGGCCGAGGACCGGGTACAGCGCGCCCACCATCAGGACGACCCAGATGCCCACGACGGTCCAGAGCATCTGCTTCTGGTAGCGCGGGCCCTTCGACCAGAAGTCGACGGCGATGACCCGCAGGCCGTTGAGCGCGTGGAAGAGGATGGCGGCGACGAGGCCGTACTCGAGGAGCGCGACGATCGGCGTCTTGTAGGTCGCCACGACCTCGTCGTACGCCTCGGGGGAGACACGGACGAGAGCGGTGTCGAGGACATGTACGAACAGGAAGAAGAAGATGAGGACACCGGTGACTCGATGAGCCACCCATGACCACATGCCTTCCCGGCCGCGGTACAGCGTTCCAGCCGGCACGGAAGAACCCTCCGGGAGCGGGGATTGGGGCCGGCCGGCTTCTCTGTCGGACGAGCCCGGCCGGGTACGGTCCACCGGCCGCTCGTCATCGTATCGACGAGTTGTCGGCTCCCTCGCCCGGGGTCCGCTGGTGTGATCAAACAGGCAATCAAACTGGTACGTACGGGCTATCGCTGCGTGATGTACGCGGTTCCCCCGGGAGCCGCGGCCAGTGGTGCACGAGCCGGGTGAGCCGGGCCCGGGCCAGGCGCCGCAGCTCGTCCGCGGCCACCGCGCGCTCCTCCTCCCGGTCGTTGCCGAGCCGGTCGCGCAGGGAGGCGAGCAGGTGGTCGAGGGCCTCGCCCGGGGCGACGCCCGCCAGGCAGATCACGAAGGCGTGCCCGAAGCGGCTCTCGTACGCGGCGTGCGCGGCGCGCAGGGCGGTGGCCGCGGCGGAGTAGGCGCTGCCCGGCGGCAGCACCGGCTCCAGCGGCTCGGCGGCCAGGGCCTCGGTGAGATCGTCGGGCGTCAGGTCGTACGCGGCCTCGTCGGCGGCGGCGAGCAGGGCGTCCAGGTCGGGGTAGGGCCGGTGCGCGGCGACCTGCCGCGCCCAGTGAAGGCTCCCGCAGCACGCCGCCAGGGCCCGGCGGGCCTCGTCGGGCGGTGCCGCGTTGAGGAGGCGCAGGGGGTCGCGCGGGGCGGGGCCGGGGGGGCCGGGGGGGTTCCGCGGGGTGGGTGCCGGTATGGCGTGGTGCGGCGGCAGCGGGGGCTCCTCGCGGAGGGCGGTGCGGGTGGGTGGACGGGGGGAACGCTAGCGGGGGGCTCGGGGTGGTGTCCGGGGGCTGCGGGGGATCGGCGTGGCGGAACCATCCGGATGGGGGAGTTTGCGCTTGGGGGGTGGACGGGGTGCGGGGGGGGGCTTCGGCGGTTCTTGCCCACCCACCCGCCCGTGCGGGGCGGGGGTCTGGGTGGGCCTTGGCGCGGGTCCTGCGGGTGCTGCGGGTCCTGCGGGTGGGGCGGGTGCTGCGGGTGGGTGGTCGGGTGTTCGCCGCTGCCGCGGCGGGGTTTGCCCCCCCCCCCCCCCGGCCGGGGGGGGGGGGGGGCGGGGGGGGGGGGGGGGGGGGGGGGGGGGGGGGGGGGGGGGGCGGGGGGGGGGGGGGGGGGGGTGGGGTGTTCGCCGCTGCCGCGGCGGGGTTTCCCACCCGCCCGCCCGTGCCTGGGGGGTGTCCTGCCCGGGGTGGGCGGGGGGGGCTGCGGGGGGGGTGGCTGGGTGTCCGGGGCTGTGGCGGCGGGGTTTTTCCGCCTGCTCGCCCGTGGCGGCCCTACCTTCCGGTGGGTCCGGCGCGGGGTTCTGCGGGTGGTGGTCCGCTGTGCGCCGCTGTCGCGGCGGGGATTCCCACCCACCCGCCCGTGCCTGGGTAGGGGCGGGTCCGGGCTTGGCGCGGGTGCTGTGGGTGGGTGGCTGCCTTCTGGCCGAGCCCCGGCGGGGGTGTCTGTGGTGAGGGGCGAGGCGAGTACTCAGCGGCAGCGCTGTGCGTCGGGCTCGGCTGGGGGCGTGGCCGTCATGGGTGGGTGGGTGGGAAGTGCTGCCGCGGTGGCGGCGGGTGCTGGGCGCTGGGCGGCAGCGCTTTGCGTTGGGGCTCGGCTGTGAGGTGTGGCCGTCATGGGTGGGTGGGTGGGAGATACCGCCGCGGTAGCGGCGGAGAGCGCTTCGCGTCGGGGCCTTGCCGGAGTTCGGGGCAGGTGCGGGTGGGCGGCGCCGCGACGGGGCGGCGCGGCGCGGGCGTGGGCGGGCCGGAGGGGGTCCGCGGGATCGCGGTGCGGGGGGTGAGGGGCGGGCTTAGCGTGGAGGGGTGGATGCGTTGAGGCGTGGGGGGGGGGGGGGGGAGGGGGGGGGGGGGGGGGGGGGGGGGGGGGGGGGGGGGGGGGGGGGGGGGGGGGGGGGGGTGGGGGGGGGGGGGGTGTGGGGGGGGGGGGGGGGGGGGGGGGGGGGG